>NZ_JAGYFX010000050.1:0-47150 GCF_019946615.1 Pseudomonas sp. BF-R-01 | reverse complement strand
GGCAGTGGGTCAATCAGCATTAATTTTGACTGACCCACCGCCATCGCGAGCAGGCTCGCTCCCACAGGGGTTTTGCGTTACGGTCAGTTTTTCAGGCTGGCTTGTACGGTGGCAACACCATCCTTGCCATCAAAACTGCTGACACCGTCCAACCAGCGCTGCAGGTCTTGCGGATGATCACGCAGCCACTGCCTGGCCACGTCCTGCGGCGTCTTGCGCTCCATGATCGGCACCATCAGCTGGCTTTCCTGGGCGGCGGTGAAGGTCAGGTTCTCCAGCAAGCGGTTCACGTTCGGGCAACGCTCGGCGTAGTCCGGAGACGTCACGGTGGAGACCGTCGCCGCGCCTTCGTTCGGCCCGTAAACATCTTCGCTGCCGGTCAGGTAAGCGATTTTCATGTTGATGTTCATCGGGTGCGGCGTCCAGCCGACGAACACCACGAACTCCTTGCGATTCACCGCCCGTTGCACGGCGGCAAGCATGCCGGCCTCACCGGACTCGATCAGTTTGAAATCCTTCAGGCCGAACTGATTGGACTCGATCATGGTTTTGATCGTGGTGTTGGCGCCACTGCCCGGCTCGATGCCGTAGATTTTGCCGCCGAGCTTGTCTTTGAATTTGGCGATATCGGAAAAGGTTTTCAGCCCCGCCTCGGCCACGTATTCCGGCACGGCGAGGGTTGCCTGGGCGTCGGCCAGGCTCGGTTTTTCCAGGACCTTCACTTGATTGGCGGCCAGGAACGGCGCGATGTTTTTGTCCATCGCCGGTTTCCAGTAACCGAGGAAGATGTCCAGGCGCTTGTCGCGGATGCCGGCGAAGATGATTTGCTGCACGGCGCTGGTTTGCTTGCTTTCGTAGCCAAGGCCGTTGAGCAACACGTCGGCCATGCCGCTGGTGGCGATGACGTCGGTCCAGTTGACCACGCCCATGCGCACGGCTTTGCAGGAAGCATCGTCACTGGCCAGAACAGGGGTGCTCAGAAGAGCGGTACCGCAGAGGATTGAGAGACAGCAGGTCAACAGTCTTTTCATTGGGAATGATCTCGTGCGGCAGAATTATTATGGGTCCGGTGTCTTGATGCACCGTGTCCAGAACATTACGCAGCGTCGAGAGGGTAAAAGCGAACTGTGGCGACCGAGATTTGCACGGTGGCGACTAAAGTGAACGCGTTACCTGTGGGAGCGGCGGTGCGACGATTCGACTTGCTCGCGAAAGCGGTGTGTCAGTCGACATCAATGGTGTCTGACACACCGCCTTCGCGAGCAAGCCCGCTCCCACCAGGGTCAGACGTTGTAGTGTTTTTGGCCCCAGGTCAGCAGCCCTTGCAGCAGCTCCTTGAGCACCACTTGCGTCGGCTCTGCCAGGTCCGGGCGATAACGGAACGGCTCGAACTCTTCCATGTACGTGCACTGGCCCAACTCCAGTTGCACGGCGTGGATGTTTTGCGCCGGATTGCCATAGTGCCGGGTGATGTGGCCGCCCTTGAAGCGCCCGTTCAGCACATGGCTGTAATCGGTGTGCCTGGCGCAGATCGCTTCCAGTTGAGTCGCCAACTGTGGATCGCAACTGGCGCCGTTGAACGTGCCGAGGTTGAAGTCCGGCAGTTTGCCGTCGAACAGGTGCGGGATGATCGAGCGGATCG
Source organism: Pseudomonas sp. BF-R-01 (assembly GCF_019946615.1). Lineage (NCBI taxonomy): Bacteria > Pseudomonadati > Pseudomonadota > Gammaproteobacteria > Pseudomonadales > Pseudomonadaceae > Pseudomonas > Pseudomonas sp. BF-R-01. Next base: position 45,508 of record NZ_JAGYFX010000050.1, on the reverse strand, counting down.
AGTGCGCATCAAACAGCAATGCATAGCCGAATTCGGCTTTCATACGAGCCAGCTCGTTCTGCAACGTGCTGTGGTACGGCGTCCAGACCTGCTCCAGATACGTCGCACGCTCAGCCGCCGACGGTTCCATGCCTTCACGGAACAACGGAATGCCGTCGAACAGCGTCGCCGGGTACAAACCGGTGGTGGCGCCGACGTACAACGGTTTGTCGTCCGAAGGCCGGTTCAGGTCGATGACAAACCGCGAGTACTCGGCAGCCAGGGTGCTGGCGCCCAGTTCGGCAGCGAATTCGTAGAGTTTCGGGATATGCCAGTCAGTGTCCGGCAGGCTTTTCGCGTCGGGGATCAACCCGGCTTCAACCGCCGGGGTCAGGCGCACGCCGGCGTGGGGCATGCTGATCAGCAGCGGCACGCGGCCTTGTTTGAAGTTCAGAACCTTATCCACAACTGCTCTCCTAAACGCTTGTTTCGACGCCGTGACGCACGACGCGTTTTTCCAGGTCACCGCCCAGCCAGTACGACAGGTCGGCGGGACGATCGATTTGCCAGGCGACGAAGTCAGCGACCTTGCCGGCTTCCAGCGAACCATGGGTGTCGGCCATGCCCAGCGCGGTGGCGGCATGAATCGTCGCACCGGCCAGGGCTTCTTCCGGGGTCATGCGGAAACAGGTGCAAGCCATGTTCAGCATCAAGCGCAGCGACAGCGCCGGCGAAGTGCCGGGGTTAAGGTCGCTGGCGATGGCGATTTTCACCCCGTGTTTGCGCAACGCATCCATCGGCGGCAATTGGGTTTCACGCAGGAAGTAGAACGCGCCGGGCAGCAACACGGCGACCGTGCCGGACGCGGCCATGGCGATGGCGTCTTCTTCGGTCATGAATTCCAGGTGATCGGCGGACAGAGCGTGATAACGCGCCGCCAGGCTCGAACCGTGCAATGACGACAGTTGCTCGGCATGCAGCTTCACCGGCAAGCCCAGTTTTTGCGCAGTGACGAACACGCGCTCGACCTGTGCCGGCGAGAACGCCAGGTATTCGCAAAACGCATCCACCGCATCCACCAGCCCTTCGGCGGCCAGGGCCGGGAGCATCTCGGCGCAGATGTGATCGATGTAGTCGTCGGCGCGATCCTTGTATTCCGGCGGCAAAGCGTGGGCCGCCAGGCAGGTGCTGCGCACACTGATCGGCAGTTCGGCCCCGAGACGGCGGGCCACGCGCAGCATCTTGCGTTCGTTGGCCAGGTCGAGACCGTAGCCGGATTTGATTTCGATGCTGGTCACGCCATCGCGCATCAAACTCTTCAACCGCTTGGCGGCGCTGGCGAACAACTCGTCTTCACTGGCCGCGCGCGTGGCGCGCACGGTGCTGGCGATGCCGCCGCCGGCCGCGGCGATTTCCGCATAGCTGACGCCTTGCAGACGCTGTTCGAATTCACCGCTGCGGTTACCGCCAAACACCGTGTGGGTGTGGCAGTCGATCAGGCCCGGCGTAACCCAGGCCCCGTTCAAATCGTTGACGGCCGGATATTCACCCGCCGGCAGTTCAGCACGTGGGCCGATCCACTCAATGTGCGCACCGGACGTCACGATGGCCGCGTCCTCGATGATCGAGTAGACGCCTTGCGCCATGGTTGCGACGTGGCAGTGTTGCCAGAGAGTTTTCATCCCGTAATCTCCACAATGTTCAAAATCGGTTCGCGGGCAAGCCTCGCTCCTACAAGGTAGGAGCGAGGCTTGCCCGCGAAGAGGCCATCACAGACTAGGCAGCAACTTCGCCGATACCAGTTCATTCAGGCAACGCGTCGCCAACAACTCGCTGGCCGCATTGATGTCCGGCGCAAAGAAGCGGTCCTTCTCATAGAACGGCACTTCTTTACGCAGAATCGCCCGAGCCTTTTCCAGTTTCGGCGAGGTCTTCAGACCGTCGCGCAGGTCCAGGCCTTGAGCGGCGGCCAGCCATTCCACCGCGAGGATGCCACGGGTGTTCTCGGCCATTTCCCACAGACGCTTGCCGGCAGCCGGAGCCATCGACACGTGGTCTTCCTGGTTGGCGGAGGTCGGCAGGCTGTCCACCGAATGCGGATGGGACAACGCCTTGTTCTCGCTGGCGAGTGCCGCAGCGGTCACCTGGGCGATCATGAAACCGGAGTTCACGCCGCCATTGGCCACCAGGAACGGCGGCAGTTGCGACATGTGCTTGTCCATCATCAGCGAGATGCGGCGTTCGCTCAGCGAGCCGATTTCAGCGATGGCCAGGGCCATGTTGTCGGCGGCCATCGCGACAGGTTCGGCGTGGAAGTTACCGCCAGAGATCACGTCACCTTCAGCAGCGAACACCAGCGGGTTATCCGAAACGGCGTTGGCTTCGACGGCCAAGACTTCGGCAGCCTGACGGAACTGGGTCAGGCAGGCGCCCATGACTTGCGGCTGGCAGCGCAGGGAGTACGGGTCCTGGACCTTTTCGCAGTTCTCGTGCGAATCGGACACTTCACTGCGCTCGCCCAGCAAGTCGCGGTACGCGGCAGCGGCGTCGATCTGGCCTTTCTGGCCACGGGCGGCGTGGATGCGGGCGTCGAACGGCGAGCGCGAACCCAGCACCGCTTCGACGGTCAGGCCGCCCAGAGCCAGGGCGCCCGCGAACAGATCTTCACCTTCAAACAGACCACGCAGCGCGTAAGCGGTGGACACCTGAGTACCGTTGAGCAGCGCCAGACCTTCTTTCGCGGCCAGGGTCAGCGGGGTCAGACCGGCGACTTTCAGCGCTTCGGTCGCTTCCATCCACTCGCCTTTGTAACGAGCCTTGCCTTCACCCAGCAGCACCAGCGACATGTGGGCCAATGGCGCCAGGTCGCCGGAGGCACCGACCGAACCTTTCAATGGAATGTGCGGGTAAACCTCGGCGTTGATCAGGGCGATCAGCGCGTCGATGACCACGCGACGAATACCGGAGAAACCACGGCTCAGGCTGTTGACCTTGAGCACCATGACCAGACGCACCAACGCGTCGCTGATCGGCTCGCCGACGCCGGCAGCGTGGGACAGCACCAACGAGCGCTGCAGGTTTTCGAGGTCTTCGCTGGCGATGCGGGTCGAGGCCAGCAGGCCGAAACCGGTGTTGATGCCGTAAGCGGTACGGTTCTCGGCGAGGATCTGTTCCACGCAGGCAACGCTGGCTTCGATCTGGGCAGCAGCGCTGTTATCGAGGGTGATTTTGACCGGTTGCTGATAGACATCACGCAGTTGGGCAAGGCTCAGTTGGCCGGGGATCAGGTTTAGTGCAGTCATTTTGTGCTCCTTTTGAGAGTTTTTATTCTTCATAAACGAAGAAGACTCACCAGACGCTCCGGAGATATCCGTTGTCCGTCGCGACTCGCTTTTTGGGAGCCGCGCCTTGGCACGTTGGTGTTGTGTGGAAATCAGTTCAGATTCGGTAAAGCCTTGTGCAGCAAATTCGAGTCTTTCAATACGCCGGCAGCGGCGGCGATGTCCGGCGCCAGCCAGCGATCCTGGTCGTAGGCCGGAACACGCTCACGCAGCAGACGCCACGCCGCATCGGTGCCGGCGCCGAAGCGTTGCTCTTTGAGGAATTCAAAAGCCTGGGCCGCCAGCAGGTACTCGATGGCGAGGATCTGCGTGCAGTTTTCCAGCGCGCGATGCAGCTTCAGCGCGGCGTTGGTGCCCATGCTCAGGTGGTCTTCCTGCAAGCCGGAAGTGACGTAGTTGTCGAGCACCGCCGGTTGCGCCAACTGGCGGTTTTCCGCACACAGCGAAGCGGCGACGTATTGCACGATCATCATCCCGGAGTTCACCCCCGGATTGGCCACCAGGAACGCCGGCAGACCGCTGACGTGCGGGTTGATCAAACGGTCCAGACGTCGTTCGGCGATGGAGCCGATTTCGGCCATGGCAATCGCCAGCAAATCCGCCGCCAACGCGACCGACTGGCCATGCGGGTTTGCTTGGGACATGACGCGGAAGTTGTCCGGTGTGCCCAGCAGCAACGGGTTGTCGGTGCAGCCGTTAAGCTCGGTTTCGATCTGTTGAATCGCGTGGGTCAGTTGATCCCGTGCGGCGCCGTGGACTTGCGGGATCGACCGGATGCTCAGCGCATCCTGCGTACGAATGCCTTTGCTGCTGGCAATCACTTCGCTGCCATCGAGCAGCGCCCGCAGGTTGATCCCGACCTGTTGCATGCCCGGATGCGGTTTGAGCGCGATGATCTCGGCGTCGAACGCAGCGATCTGGCCACGCTGGGCTTCGAAGCTCATGGCACTGATCACGTCGGCCCACTGCAGCAGGCGCGTCGCATCGGCAATCGCCAGGCAACTGAGGCCGCTCATGCACGGCGTACCGTTGACCAGGCACAAACCGTCCTTGGCACCGAGTTGAACAGGTTGCAGGCCTTCTTCAGCCAGCGCCTGTTGAGCGGAAACAATCTGCCCGCGATAGCTGACATTGCCGACACCCAGCAGTGCGATGCCGATGTGTGCCATGTGGGTCAGGTAACCGACCGAACCCTGGGACGGCACTTGCGGGGTGATGCCCCGATTGAGCAGCGCCAGCAAGGCTTCGACCACTTGCCGATGAATGCCGGATTTGCCCTGGGAGTAGTTGCGGATCGCTGCGCACATGATCGCGCGGGTCTGCTCGTCGGCCAGTGGTGCGCCGACGCCACAGGCATGGCTGAGCAAGGTGTTGCGCGACAGTTGGCTGAGCTGTTCGTCTTTGAGCGATACGTTGCAAAGCGCGCCCAGACCGGTGTTGACGCCATAGGCGCGTTCGCCGCTGGTGACGATGCGCTGGACGATCGCCTGGGCATTGTCGATGCGTGCCCAGGTCTGGGCCGACAGCTCGAGTTGTGCGCCGTGACGGGCTACCGCGACCACATCCTGCCAACGCAACGGGGCATCGGCGATAACGATTTTTTCAGCCTGGGACATCATTAACCTCAACCGTACAACCTGAATATTGATGCAGCTTCACCGGCGCCTTCGCGGGCAAGCCTCGCTCCTACAGGTGTGGGAGCGAGCCTGCTCGCGATGGGGCCGGCACAAACGCCGCAAACCTTTAAACCACCGCCGCCCGCCGCTGTACGAACCGGTCGACATACTCATCCGCCGGCGAATGCAGGATCTCTCGCGGGGTGCCGACCTGAATCAGGCGGCCATCCTTGAGGATCGCGATGCGGTTGCCGATGCGCACGGCCTCGTCGAGGTCGTGGGTAATGAAGACGATGGTCTTGTGCAGGGTCTTTTGCAGCTCCAGCAACTGGTCCTGCATCTCGGCGCGAATCAGCGGATCGAGCGCACTGAAGGCTTCGTCCATCAGGATAATGTCGGTGTCCGCCGCCAACGCACGTGCCAGGCCCACACGCTGACGCATGCCGCCCGAGAGCTGATGCGGGTATTTGTTTTCGTAGCCCTTGAGGCCCACGGTGTTGATCCAGTGCAGCGCGCGTTCGGTGCACATCTGCTTGCTCTCGCCGCGCACTTTCAGGCCGTAGGCGACGTTGTCCACCACGGTCTTGTGCGGCAACAGGCCGAAGCTCTGGAATACCATGCTGATCTTGCGACGACGAAATTCGCGCAGGGCTTCCATGTCGTATTGCAGGATGTCCACGCCATCCACCAGGATCGCGCCGCTGGTCGGGTCGATCAGGCGGTTGAAGTGGCGCACCAGTGTCGATTTGCCGGAACCGGACAGGCCCATGATCACGAAGATCTCGCCGCTGCCAATGCTCAACGACAGGTCGTTCACACCGACCACGCAGCCGGTTTCGGCCAGCACCTGATCCTTGGTCTTGCCCTGGCCGATCATGCCCAGCGCTTCTTTGGAACGGTTGCCGAAAATCTTGAAGACGTTTTTGACTTCGATCTTGCTGATGGCTGCGTTGCTCATTTGCTCACCTCATGCCGTGCACGACCGTACGCCTGTGTAATGCGGTCGATCACCACTGCCAGAATCACGATCGCCAGACCGGCTTCAAGGCCGCGTCCGACGTTGAGGGTCTGAATCCCCACCAACACATCTTCACCCAAGCCACGGGCACCGATCATCGAGGCAATCACCACCATCGACAGGGCCATCATGGTGGTCTGGTTGATCCCGGCCATGATGCTCGGCAGGGCCAACGGCAGTTGCACACCAAACAGTTGCTGCCAGCGGTTGGCACCGAAGGCGTTGATCGCTTCCATCACTTCACCGTCGACCTGGCGGATGCCCAGATCAGTCAGGCGGATCAGCGGCGGCGCGGCGTAGATCACGGTGGCGAAAATCGCCGGGACCTTGCCCAGGCCAAACAGCATCAGCACCGGGATCAGGTACACGAAGCTCGGCATGGTCTGCATGATGTCCAGCAACGGCATCAGCACCGAACGCAGGCGATTGCTGCGTGCCGAGAGAATGCCCAGCGGAATGCCGATCAGCACCGAAATGACCGTCGCGACCATCATCAGCGCGAGGGTCTGCATCAGCTTGTCCCAGAGGCCGACCGCGCCCACCAGGAACAGCAAACCGACGATCACGGAGGTGGTCACGACCTTGCGGGTCGCGTGCCAGGCAACGCCCGCCACGATCGCCAGCATCAGCCACCAGGGCGCTGCACGCAGCAGCCCTTCAAGATTGACGATGGCCCACAACAGGGTGTCGGAGATGCTGCGGAACACATCGCCGTAGTTGGTGACCAGCGAATCGACCCAACCGTTGACCCAGTCGGCGATGGAAAAGGTAAAGCTTTCGGGAAACATAAGAGACTCTCAATCAAGGGGTTGCGATCAAGCATCCGACTGCCGCTGACGGCAGTCGGAGAAGCTCAACCTACAAGGCCGCGTCGATCTTTTTGGCTGCGTCTTCGCTCACCCATGCGTGCCAGACTTCAGGATGTTCCTTCAAGAAGATCTTGGCCAGTTTTGGCGACTCGATCCGCTCTTTGGCCATACGCCCGAGGTTCTGGTTCAGCAGGTCGATCGGCAGGTTGACCTTTTCCAGCACGGCCACCAGTTCCGGGGCTTGCTCGTGGAAGGTCTTGGACAGGCCGACCTTGATGGTCACGCGCTTGTCCACGCCCGGCTTCTCTTCGAGTTTCACCAGGTCAACCTGGCCCATCAGCGGCGTTGGCGACCAGTAGTAGAACAGGATCGGCTCGCCACGCTTGTAGCTCGACAGCACTGCGGCATCCAGTGCCGGGCCGGTGCCCGGACGGAAGTTGGTGTAGCTGCTTTCCAGGCCGTAGCTTTTCAGCATTTCGCTGTTGTCCAGCTCACAGGTCCAGCCCGCCGGGCAGTTGTAGAAACGGCCCTTGGCTGGCTCTTCGGCGTCCTTGAACACGGCGGCATACTTGCCCAGGTCAGCAATGTTTTTCAGGTCCGGCGCCTTGGCTTCCAGTTTGCGCTTGGCGTCGCCTTCGATCACGTAGCGCGGTACGTACCAGCCTTCGACTGCGCCCACGACTGGCGCGCCGACACCGACAACTTTGCCGGCCTTCTCGGCCTTGTTCCAGACTTCGCTGCGGCCGACCCATTCTTCGGCAAACACTTGAATGTCGTTGCTGCTCAGGGCGTTTTCCATGGTGATGGAGTTGCCCGGCAGGCTGTCGGTCTTGCAGTCGTAGCCTTTCTCCAGCACGACTTGCAGCACGTCGGTCAGGAGCATGGCGCTTTCCCAGTTCAGGCCGGCGAATTTCACCGGTTTGCCCGATTCGCACCAACCGGCTGCCTGAGTGGCGCCGGCGCTGGCCAGCAGGCCCATGGAAAGCAATGTGGTCAGCAGGGTCTTGTTCGATTTCATTGTTGTGACGCTCCTAATCATGAATTGGCTTACGGCAGTCAAGAGGCATCCAGCCCTGTCCACGTCCAATCAGGCCTGCGCCGCAGCGCGACCGACATTCAGCTTTTGTTCGGTAATAACGTCCCGCTCGACCGGCAGGATCAGTTGATCGGGCACTGTGCCGTGCCATTTTTTTGCACACACGTAATACAGGGCGGCGGGAACCACCAGGCCGATGATCCAGGAGATATCCACATCACCCAGAGCGGCCACCAGCGGACCTGTATAGAACTTGCTGGAGATGAACGGCAGCTGCACCAGCACACCGAAAACATAGACGCTGATACCCAGAACGTTCCAACGACCGTAACGACCGTTCGGATCGGACAGCGCCGGCACGTCATAGCGCTCGCGGGTGATGCAGTAGTAGTCCACCAGGTTGATCGCGCTCCATGGGGTAAAGAACGCCAGCAAGAACAGGATGAAGGACTTGAACGCACCGAGGAACGAATGCTGGCCGAGCAACGCCATCAGGGTCGCCGCACCGACGATGACCAGCACAAACAGCAGACGCTGCAAGCGCGTTACTTTCAGGTCACCACGGAAACCGCTGATGATGGTCGCGATGCACATGAAGCTGCCGTAGGAGTTCAGCGTGGAGATGGTGACCTTGCCGAACGCGATGCTGAAGTACAGCAGCGCAGCAGTGGCACCGGTACCACCCAGACCCACGATGTAGGCCACTTCGTGACCGGCGAATTGCCCATTGGCCGAGGCGGCGGCAAACACGCCGAGGATCATCGCCACCTGCGCGCCAATGACCGAACCTGCACCCGCGGCGAAAAAGGTTTTCACCGAGGAAGTCTTGCTCGGCAAGTAGCGTGAATAGTCAGCCACGTAAGGACCGAAGGCGATCTGCCAGGACGCCGCGAGCGACACCGCCAGCAGGAAGCTGCTCCAGCTGAAGTGGCGGATTTGCAGGAGTGCGCCAACGTCAGTCTGGCTCATCAAACGGCTGAACAGGTAAACGAAGGCAATCACACCAATGACGCTGGCAATACGGCCAATCCAATGGATCACCCGATAGCCCAGCACCGTGACCAGCACGATGACACTGGCGAAGATGAGGATACCGACGGTGTCACTGACGCCAAACAACTGGCCCAGCGCCTGACCGGACAGCACGGTGCCCGTTGCGGTGAAACCCAGGTACATCAGGCACACCAGCACGATCGGGATCGCCGCGCCATAAACGCCGAACTGCACACGGCTGGAGATCATCTGCGGCAGGCCAAGCTTGGGCCCTTGCGCAGCATGCAGCGCCATCACCCCGCCGCCGAGCAGTTGACCGATCAACAGACCGATCAACGACCAGAACACGTCACCGCCCAGCACCACGGCCAGGGCCCCGGTGACAATCGCGGTGATTTGCAGGTTGGCACCCATCCACAGCGTGAACTGGCTGAACAGACGACCGTGTCTTTCCACTTCCGGGATGTAGTCGATCGAACGTTTCTCGATCAACGGTTTGCTGCCTGCACGATCGTTGTTAACAGCCATGATTCAACCTCTGTGGATTGTTCTTCCGGGTTGGTAAAAATCTTTGTAGGAGCCGGCTTGCCGGCGATTCAGGCACCCTGATGTATCAGGTAAATCGCCATCGCCAGCAAGCTGGCTCCTACAGAGGTGTTGCGTTATTTACCGGTAATCATCGGCAGGTTCAGCCCTTGTTCCTTGGCGCAGTCGATCGCGATCTGGTAACCCGCATCGGCGTGACGCATAACGCCGGTGGCCGGGTCGTTGTGCAGAACGCGGGCGATACGCTCGGCCGCTTCGTCAGTACCGTCGCAGACAATCACCATGCCGGAATGCTGGGAGAAGCCCATGCCGACGCCGCCGCCGTGATGCAGGGAAACCCAGGTCGCGCCGCTCGCGGTGTTGAGCAGGGCGTTGAGCAGTGGCCAGTCGGACACGGCATCGGAACCGTCTTGCATCGATTCGGTTTCGCGGTTCGGGCTCGACACCGAACCGGAGTCCAGGTGGTCGCGGCCGATCACGATTGGCGCGGACAATTCACCGCTGCGTACCATTTCGTTGAATGCCAGGCCGAGCTTGGCGCGCAGACCCAGGCCAACCCAGCAGATACGCGCCGGCAGACCCTGGAAGCTGATGCGCTCGCGCGCCATGTCCAGCCAGTTGTGCAGGTGGGCGTCGTCCGGGATCAGTTCTTTGACCTTGGCGTCGGTTTTGTAGATGTCTTCGGCGTTGCCCGACAGTGCAGCCCAACGGAACGGGCCGATGCCACGGCAGAACAGCGGACGGATGTAAGCCGGTACGAAGCCTGGGAAGTCGAATGCGTTTTCCACGCCTTCTTCCTGGGCCATCTGACGGATGTTGTTGCCGTAGTCGAAAGTCGGGATGCCCATTTTCTGGAAATCCAGCATCGCTTTAACGTGCACGGCCATCGATTGCTTGGCGGCTTTCACCACGGCAGCAGGCTCGGTCTTGGCACGAGCGCGGTACTCTTCCCAGGTCCAGCCGGCCGGCAGGTAACCGTTGAGCGGGTCGTGGGCGCTGGTCTGGTCGGTGACCATGTCCGGACGCACACCGCGACGGACCAGTTCCGGCAGGATTTCAGCGGCGTTCCCCAGCAGGGCGATGGAAATCGCTTTGCCTTCCTTGGTGTATTTCTCGATGCGGGCCAGGGCGTCGTCGAGGTCTTTGGCTTGCTCGTCGACGTAGCGGCTGTTCAAACGGAAGTCGATGCTGACCTGTTGGCATTCGATGTTCAGCGAGCAAGCGCCGGCCAGGGTTGCAGCCAGAGGTTGAGCGCCGCCCATGCCGCCCAGGCCTGCGGTCAGGACCCAACGACCTTTGAGGTCATCGTTGTAGTGTTGGCGACCGGCTTCGACGAAGGTTTCGTAGGTGCCTTGAACGATGCCCTGGCTACCGATGTAGATCCAGCTGCCGGCGGTCATCTGGCCGTACATGGCCAGGCCTTTGGCGTCGAGTTCGTTGAAGTGTTCCCAGCTCGCCCAGTGTGGCACCAGGTTGGAGTTGGCGATCAGTACGCGCGGGGCGTTGGCGTGGGTCTTGAACACGCCGACCGGCTTGCCGGATTGCACCAGCAGGGTCTCGTCTTCGTTCAGGTTGGTCAGGCTTTCGACAATCTTGTCGTAGCATTCCCAGTTACGCGCCGCACGACCGATACCACCGTAAACCACCAGCTCTTTAGGGTTCTCGGCGACTTCCGGGTCGAGGTTGTTCATCAGCATGCGCAGCGGCGCTTCGGTCAGCCAGCTCTTGGCGGTCAGCTTGTTACCGCGGGCGGCACGGATTTCAACGTCACGAAACTTAGTAGGTTTCTGGGTATTGTCAGTCACGAAAAAGACTCCTCAGCGATCAATTCAAACCAACCCTGGCGGTGGGTAAGCCAGCCTGTGCGCGTCAACGCGACACAAGCGAATCAGTGGACGCTGCGGAGAGTCTCGATCGACTCATACGCATACGTCTTTACTTGTACATACAAGCATATGCAATCAAGCGGCCAACTTGTTGGATGGGTGTTCAAGAAAAGTTTTTGGAAGGCTGGAAGCCCCCTGGATCAAGGGTTTTGGAGAAGATGAAATTTTTCGGGAGGATTTTGCGGAGGGGAGGACTGTTGTTACTTGAGCGTGGTTTTGCGCCACGCTGGGGCGTTCGGTAACAAAGTGGTGCGCATTAGGGAACGGATTTGATCGGTGGAAAAACTTCGCGGGCAAGCCTCGCTCCTACAGGGGATCTGCGGTCCACTGTAGGAGCGAGGCTTGCCCGCGAAAGGATTTTGGATCAGCGTGCAGTCAGCTCGACCACACAGCACGGGCCGACACTGGAGACTTCCAGCAGGCTGTTATTACCGTCGAGTTGCAGGCAGTCATGGCGACCCAATTGCTGGGTGTTGTTACCGACCTGCACTTCCAGCGCCTCGCCGACACTGAACACCAACACCGTGCCCGCCGAACTGAAAAACCGTTGCACGCCGTCCAGCCACTGCAACCGTGCGCTGTAACGCTGCGGCGCATAAATCAGGTTGAAGTCGCGAATCGGCCCGCCAAGCAGAGTGCACGACACCTGGCTCTCGCCACTGAACGCAAACGGTTCCAGCGGTAACAACGGATGCGTGTCCTGGCCATCGACGCGCAAGGTCATGCCGTCGCCTTGCAGCACGGTGATCACTCGCTCATAGCCAGTGAACGTCGAGAAGCCGCCCGACTCACCAATATCGGCAATCGACAGGCGCCAGCCGAAACCATCCAGGCCAGTACCCGCATCGCGGGTGATTTCTTCAGTGCTGCCGCCGCCGTTTTTCCACGGCATGCGCGGGTAATCAACGGCACGTAAAACCTTTATCTGACTCATTTATGAAACCGACCTTCCAGACGATGACGGGAACCAGGGTGGATCAAACGGGCGGCGGTCACTGGCTGACGGCCAGACCAGGTGCGGCGACGAATCAGCAGGCACGGCTCGCCTTTCTCAATCTGCAGCAACTTGCACTCGCTGGCCTCGGCCAGAATCGCCTCGACCACATGTTCGCCTTCGGTCAGCGGAGCGACCTGGTTCAGATAGGCGTAAGGCGTTTGCAGGGTGAAGTCCTGCTTGAGGTAGTCCGGGGCGACCAGCGCGTTGACGAAACGGTCTTCGATTTGCACCGGAATATCGTTTTCGAAATGCACGATCAGCGAATGGAAGACCTTTTGACCTTCACGCATGTCCAGCGCCAGGGCGCGCTCGGAACCAGCGGCCTCTTCTTCAAGGGTAATGACCTTGCAGGTATGGCGATGGCCACGGGAGGCGATTTCGTCGGCGATGTTGTGCACTTCGAACAGCGCGGACTGGCTTTTCGGTTCGGCGACGAACGTGCCGACGCCTTGCATACGCACCAACAGACCGTCGGCAGTCATCTCGCGCAGCGCGCGGTTGATGGTCATGCGGCTGAAACCGAGTTGGCTGACCAGCTCGCTTTCCGACGGAACGCGGTAGTGCGGCGGCCAGTTTCCACTGTCGATTTGCTGGGTAATCATCTGTTTGACGCGGGCGTACAAGGGCGCCGGACTGTCGCCCATGTTCGCGGCCAACGGTGACACTGCAGGCGGAGTCGGCACGGTTAATCCTTGTTCATTTGGTAGAGGTTGCTAGCTTGCCGGAGTTTACCGGGCAGGCAAACGTCTGTATATGTATATACAAATAACACACGATGGGGTGCTGAACCATGTCCGCCTTCTTTGCCGAACGCGCGCTGCTGCCTAGTGGATGGGCCAACAATGTACGTCTTGAGGTCAGCGCCGACGGCGTTTTGACCCATATCCAGGCCGATTCCCACGCAGATGGCGCCGAACGGCTAAGCGGTCCGCTGCTGCCAGGCATGCCGAATCTGCACTCCCACGCATTCCAGCGAGCGATGGCCGGGCTGGCGGAAGTGGCCGGTAATCCGAACGACAGTTTCTGGACCTGGCGCGATTTGATGTACCGTCTCGTCGGAAAAATCAGCCCCGACCAACTCGGCGTGATCGCCCGGCAGCTGTACATCGAAATGCTCAAGGCCGGTTACACCTCGGTGGCGGAATTTCATTACGTGCACCACGACACAAGTGGCCAACCGTATGCAGATCCGGCCGAACTGGCGCTACGCATCAGCCAGGCGGCCAGCTCCGCCGGCATCGGTTTGACCCTGCTGCCGGTGCTCTACAGCCATTCCGGTTTCGGCGGCCAGACGCCGAACGACGGTCAGCGTCGCTTTATCAACAGCACTGAAAACTACCTCAAGCTCCAGTCGCGTTTGCAGCCGATCCTGGCGCAGCAACCGGCCCAATCGCTGGGTCTGTGTTTCCACTCGTTGCGTGCGGTAACACCGCAGCAGATCAGCGAAGTGCTGGCGGCCAGCGACAAGCAGTGCCCGGTGCACATTCACATCGCCGAGCAGCAGAAGGAAGTCGACGACTGCCTGAGCTGGAGCGGTCGCCGGCCGCTGCAATGGCTGTACGAAAACACCGAAGTCGACCAACGCTGGTGCCTGGTCCACGCGACCCACGCCAACCCGGAAGAAGTCACGCTGATGGCCAAGAGTCGCGCCATTGCCGGTTTGTGCCTGACCACCGAAGCCAACCTCGGCGACGGGATTTTCCCGGCGGTGGACTTCCTCGCTCAAGGCGGGCGCATGGGCATCGGTTCTGACAGCCATGTGTCGCTGAGCGTGGTGGAAGAATTGCGCTGGCTGGAATACGGCCAGCGCCTGCGCGATCAGCGGCGCAACCGGTTGTATGGCGCGGATCAACCGATGGTCGGCCGTACGCTGTACGACGCGGCACTCGACGGCGGCGCGCAGGCGATGGGGCAGCCGATCGGTGCGCTGGAAGTTGGCAAACGGGCAGATTGGCTGGTGCTGGACGGCAACGATCCGTACCTGGCGACCGCCAGTGGCGACGGGATTCTCAATCGTTGGTTGTTTGCCGGCGGCGATCGCCAGGTGCGCGATGTGCTGGTCAATGGCCAGTGGGTTGTGCGCGATGGGCGACATGCCGCAGAAGAAGAAAGTAACCGCGCGTTCACCCTGGTCCTGCGCGACCTCTTGGGTTAACACAAACCCTTGTAGGAGCCGGCTTGCCGGCGATGGCGGACTGTCTGTCAACAGTGATGTTGAACATGACGGCCCCATCGCCGGCAAGCCGGCTCCTACAAAGGGTGCGTGATCAGTTAGAGGTCTTGGCCATCTGCGTATCCGTCGCACGCCAGATCAGCCGCGTGGTGTCATACCCCTGCTGACGCGCCTTGCTCAGCAGTTCTTCGCGCACTACACCGTTGACCGTCGGGGTTCGCGACAGCAGCCACAGATAGCGGCGGCTCGGGTCGCCGACGATCGCAGTCTTGTAGTCTTCGCTGACGAACAACACCCAGTACTCGCCCTTCGCCACGCCCGGTATCAACCGCGAAAACCAGGTATCGAACTCGACCCACAACTTGTCAGTCTTGCCCGGCACCTGTGGATAAGCCGTGCCCTTGGCCTCTTCCCATTGCCAATCCGCCGTCAGGCAGCGATTCAGCACCAGGATGTTACCGTCCGGCTTGAGCGTGTAATGCGCTTCGGATTGCGCGCAGTTGCGCTGGAAATACATCGGCAGACGCGCCAACTCGTACCAGGTCCCTTGGTACTTCTTGAGATTGACGCTGTTGACCGTTTTCGGCGCCAACGGATTTTCACCAGAAGTGGCGCAGCCGGCCAATACCAGGCTGGCAAAAAGGAGGATCAATAACCGCTTCATTGTTTTTCTCCCGTGGGCGTATCGCCCCGGTTTACTTCAGGCCTTGGCCGGAAAACATCAACACTTTGTCACCGGCGTACTGCACGCTGATAAAGCTGTTCTTGTCGCCCCAGGTGCAACTGGACATGCCGAGCGCGCCCGCGCAGTCGGTAGGTTTGCCCAGCAAGGTTTCCACCTCGGCCTTGGCCATGCCTGTCGACAACTTGGAGTAGTTTTCCTGATTGATTTTGCCGCACGCGGCCAGCAAGACGCAGAACGAAAGCAGGGCGATGGAACGCAGCGACATTGTGTAGCTCCTGGGACAAAGGGGAATGGCATGACAGCCAAGCTGAAGCTTAGAAGAGAAAACCCCTGTCTGGTTCCCTGACCGAGCGCCTATTTATCGGGCCGCTCGTCTGCCTTTTGCCGAAAAATCAGCCACTTTCTCGTGTTGTTGAGCATTTCGTCGGTTTTGACAGAATTCGCCTAATCTTTGGCGCCGCTCAGTCGACATAAAAGGCAGCGCAAAGCCCGTTCCTGTGGCAAATTGACGCCCCTTGTCGACCAGCACCTCCGCGGTAGTTCATTTAATGACCAGAAACATGAAGTTCAGCCACAAAATCTTGTTGGCTGCTGCCCTCGTGGTGGCCGTTGCATTCGCCTGTTTCATCCTCTTCAACGACTACCGCCAGCGCCAGACCTTGCGCAGCAGTACCGAATCGTCGATGCAGGAACTCGGCAGCCTGACCACCAGCAACATTCAAACCTGGCTGGAAAGCCGCATCCAGCTGTTGCAATCGTTGTCCCAGCAGATCGCCGTGGACGGCAGCGCCCAGGCCAGCCTCAAGCGCGCCATCGACTTGCCGGCCTACACCAGCAATTTCCAGCTGAGCTACTTCGGCGGCACTGACGGCGTGATGTTCTCGGTTCCGGCCGGCAATCGCGCTGCCGATTACGACCCTCGCGCGCGTGGCTGGTACAAGGCGGCCAACGGCGCGCAACAGACCATCGTCACCGAGCCGTACATCGCTGCGTCCTCCGGCAAACTGGTGATCACCGTGGCCACACCGGTGAAGCATCAGAACCAGATGATCGGCGTCGCCGGCGCCGACATTGACCTGTCCAGCGTCAGCGCGATCATCAACTCGCTGAACTTCGGCGGTCACGGCCATGCGTTTATCGTCAGCGCCGACGGCAAGATCCTGATCCACCCGGACAGCAAACTGGTGCTCAAGAACCTCGCCGAGGCCTACCCGAACGGCGCACCGCAAGTCAGCCCGGGCATGAAAGAGGTCGAGATCGACGGCAAACGCCAGTTCATCTCCTTCACTCACGTCAACGGCGTGCCGTCGGCGGATTGGTATGTGGCGCTGGTGCTGGATCAGGACACCGCGTTCTCGATGCTCAGCGAGTTCCGCACCTCGGCGATCATCGCCATGGTTATCGCGGTGGTGATCATCATCGCGCTGCTGGGCATGCTGATCAGTTTCCTGATGCAGCCGCTGCTGACCATGGGCCGCGCCATGCATGACATCGCCGAAGGTGAAGGTGACTTGACCAAACGCCTGACCATTCACGGCCACGACGAATTCGGCGCGCTGGGTACTTCGTTCAACCGCTTTGTCGAGCGTATTCACACCTCGATCCGCGAAGTGTCCTCGGCCACCGGCCAGGTCAACGAAGTCGCCCTGCGCGTTGTCGCCGCGTCCAACTCGTCGATGTTCAACTCCGATCAGCAAGCCTCGCGCACCAGCAGCGTGGCCGCCGCCATCAATGAACTGGGCGCAGCCGCTCAGGAAATCGCCCAGAACGCCGCCCTCGCCTCGCAGCATTCCAGCGATGCACGCGCCTTGGCCGAAGACGGTCAGCAAGTGGTGGATAAAACCATCGCGGCGATGCAGCAGCTCTCGGCGAAGATCAGCGATTCGTGCGGCAACATCGAAACGCTCAACAGCAACACGGTGAACATCGGGCAGATTCTGGAAGTGATCACCAGTATCTCGCAGCAGACCAACCTGCTGGCGCTGAACGCCGCCATCGAAGCCGCCCGTGCCGGTGAAGCCGGGCGCGGTTTTGCCGTGGTGGCAGACGAAGTGCGCAACCTCGCCCACCGCACCCAGGACTCGGCGCAGCAAGTGCAGAAGATGATCGAGGAGCTGCAAGTCGGCGCCCGTGAAGCGGTGAGCACCATGACCGACAGCCAGCGTCAGAGTGAAAGCAGCGTTGGGATCGCCAATCAGGCGGGCGAGCGTCTGGGTAGCGTGACGCAGCGGATTGGCGAGATCGACGGGATGAACCAGTCCGTGGCCACGGCGACGGAAGAGCAGACTGCGGTGGTGGAGTCGATCAATGTCGACATTACCGAGATCAACACGCTGAACCAGGAAGGGGTGGAGAATTTGCAGGCGACGTTGCGGGCGTGTTCCGATCTGGAGCAGCAGGCGGCGCGTCTTAAGCAATTGGTCGGTAGCTTCAGGATTTAAGGCGCTCTTGCGGGCCTCATCGCGAGCAGGCTCGCTCCCACAGTGGATCTCCAGCGTTACGAAGATCCATGTGGGAGCGAGCCTGCTCGCGATGACGGCATCAGCCGCAATGAAAATTTAGAACCTTGACCCAGGCTGCGAAAGAAACACCAACTCCTCAACCGTAGACTCCCTTCCCAACACCGCATTGCGATGCGGAAACCGTCCAAACCGCGCAATCACCTGCTGGTGCTTCTCGGCGTAGCTCAGATAATTGCTAAAGAGTTTCCGGTCGCCCTCCGGCTGTTGCGCCACCAGATCGATATAGCGTGAGACGGCCTCATTCTGCACCGCCAGATTCTCGCAGTGCTCGAACACCAGATAGATGAACACCCGCTGAATCGGCTTCAACTGCCGATCGAAATCCGCAGCAATGCCTTGCGCCACCAGTGCCTGAGCCCTGAGATCGCCGGAAAAGGATTTGGGTGTTTCGCGAAAGATCATTCGCGGCAGTTGATCGAGCAGCAGCACCAAGGCCAGCCAACCTTCCGGGCGTTGCGCCCAGTCAGTCAATCCGCCGGCCAGTGCCTGCTCGACCCAGTCCCCGAAACGCGACTGCGCTTCGAGGTCCTGGCTGTCGTGCTTGCCGAACCATAACCTGCCCTTCTCAGCCGCTACTTCGTTCGGCGATTCGGAATTTCCGAACCACCATTCGAGCAACGGCTGCCAGGGCGCGGTCATGTTTATTCCTTGTGGTAAGCCGTGACGCGTGCGACTTCTTCTTTCGAACCGAGGAACACCGCTACGCGCTGGTGCAGACCTTCCGGTTGAATGTCGAGGATGCGCTGGTGGCCGTCGGTGGACACGCCGCCCGCCTGTTCAACCAGGAACGACATCGGGTTGGCTTCGTACATCAGACGCAGTTTGCCCGGCTTCGACGGCTCACGGCTGTCGCGTGGGTACATGAACAGACCGCCACGGGTCAGGATGCGGTGCACGTCGGCAACCATCGCGGCAACCCAGCGCATGTTGTAGTTCTTTTTCAACGGGCCTTCATCGCCAGCCAGCAATTCGCTGACGTAACGCTGTACCGGCGCTTCCCAGTGACGCTGGTTGGAGGCGTTGATCGCGAATTCCTGAGTGGACTCCGGGATCGTGATGTCTTCATGGGTCAGTACGAAGCTGCCCATTTCACGGTCCAGGGTGAAGCCTTTGACGCCATTGCCCAGGGTCAGCACCAGCATGGTCTGTGGACCGTAGATCGCGTAACCGGCGGCAACCTGCTGAGCGCCTGGCTGCAGGAAGGCCTTTTCGTTCAAAGGCTCGTTCTGGGTCAGGTATTCGTTCGGGCAACGCAGCACCGAGAAGATCGTACCGACCGGTGCGTTGATGTCGATGTTCGACGAACCGTCCAGCGGGTCGAATACCAGCAGGTACGCGCCTTTCGGGTATTTGCCCGGGATCTGGTAGGCATTGTCCATTTCTTCGGACGCCATGCCGGCCAGGTGACCGCCCCATTCGTTGGCTTCGAGCAGGATGTCGTTGGACATCACGTCCAGCTTCTTCTGCACTTCACCTTGGACGTTTTCAGTGCCCATGCTGCCCAGAACACCACCCAGGGCGCCTTTGGAGACGGCGTGGCTGATTTCTTTACAGGCGCGCGCCACCACTTCGATCAGGAAACGCAGATCGGCAGGGGTGTTGTTGCTACGGGTCTGCTCAATCAAATAGCGACTCAGGGTAACGCGGGACATGGAAGGCTCCGGTGGAATGGGGGGCTAAAAACCCGCGCAGTTTAACGCGAGTCGGGGCGTATTTCCTCCTATCAGACGTGATACGTCCAACAGAGTTCATGTGCCGGGTTTAGCGTAGATCGAAACCGGCCGGATGTGGGCCGGCGACAGGTGGCAGTTTTGAGATTTTTGGTGCCTGACAGTCAGTCTTCGCGGGCAAGCCTCGCTCCTACAGTGGAGCGCGTACATTTGCCCGCGAATGGCGCGCAGCGCCAGCCTTTCTCAGGAATTGGCCGGAGGTTTACGCAACAAGCTGAACGCCATCGCCGCCAAAAACAAAACCCCCAGCAACAACACCGCCCACAACCCGAACTTCTTCCAGTTCGGTTCAGCCTGTGCAACGGATGTGAGCGTGGAGCTCGGCGTCTCTACCACCCCGCCCGACACCGTAGCCTTGCCCAACGCCGCCCACTTCGCCGCGCTGTAATCCGGAATCAGCGTTGCCAGCGGCAGATTCGCCGCTTTCACCGTCGCACTGCCCAGCGCCAGCGTATAAGGCCCGGCGCCGCGTGCCAGGAACACCAGTTGCGTCGAACGCACAGCGAAACGCACCGTCGGCGCCTCGGCGCCCAAGCCACCGCCGCGCTCGTCCACCGTCAACTTCAACTGCTGCACGGTTTGCCCCGGCAACTGCAATTCGTTCTGCACCACGTCCTGGCCACTCTGGGTCAGGCGATAGAGCAAACCACTGCTCAACGGCTGCCACGGCAGGCTGCTTTCCCGACGACCGGACAACGTCACCGGCGCCAGGCTGTTTGGCTGATTCAGCTCGACCTGCAAGCGCTCGACGTTCAAACCCATCGGCAATTGCCAGGTGTATTCACCCGCCTTCACGCTGGCGCCCGCTAACGGTTGCGACCAGACCAATGGCAGCGGCAGGCTGCGCGTGCTGGCGCTTTGCAGTTGCGCCGAGGTCAATATCGGCGCCGATTGCGGCGTGTTCCACAACAAGCGCAGATAACGCGCTGATTGTCCCGGCAAGCCGACCTCATGCTGCTCGACCCGCTCGTCGGCAAACGTCAGCCGCGCCACCTGCCCGTCACCCCACGACTGCCAATGCTGCAAATCGTCGCTGGCTTCGATGCTGAAACGCTGGAAGCCATCGCGCTCGCTGGTCCAGTCGAGGATCAATTGCTGCAACGGTGCCTTGATGCCGCTGGCGTCGAGCAGCCAACCGCTCAGCACTTCTTCGCCCACCTCCAGCTGACTCGACGGCTGCACTTCGACCAGCGTGCCATTGGCGCTCGATTGCACCCGCACACTCGGCGTGCGCTCGGTGGCGTCCGCCGAGTTGTACAACGGGAACCATTTCACGTCGGTCAGGGTGGGGGTTTCGCCGGTTTTCGCGGTCTCCCGCGCCACAGCGTAGGCCTGAGCCTCGCCGGCCGCGTTGAACACGCGCACATCGCTGAGGTCGGTTTGTCGCGCATTCAGTTGCACGGCCAAGGGCAATTCGAGGCGATACCACGGACCTTCGCCGCTCACGGTCAACGGCACTTGCGTGGCGAAGTCCGCCGGTTTTTCCTGCGCGTTGGCCGACAGCGCCACGCCCAACGCAACAGCGCCCAACCAGACCAGGTTCAGCTTCTGACTCAAGACGACACTCCTTCGGTTTCCGGGGCCGGTTTTCCAGATTCCGGCGTAGCGTCGACGCGCTTGGGCGGCAACGGGGCGAAATAGCCCACCACCAACAGCAACACGCCAACACCGATAAACGAGACGATCCGGGCGAGTCCGCCACGGTTACTCAATTCGACAAAGAACAGTTTCGCGACCACCACACCGATCAGCGCCGCGCCGATCAGCCAGACTTCACGACGATGGCGCAGATGGCCGCCGATCATCAGACTCAGAGCCATCAAGGTCCAGACGATCGACAGACCGGCCTGCACCTGCATCGACGCGAGCAGCAAATCCAGCTCGAACGGTACGCCGCCCCAATGGTGAGCCGTGCGATTCACCAGCGCGGTGAAAAACGCGAACAGCGAAACACCCGCGATCAGCTGCGTGGCGTGATCGAAGATGTCCTTGCGGATTGCCAATTGCGTCACGGCGCTGCGGGCCCACACGTAAACGCCGAACAGCGCAAACAGCAGCCCCAACTCCAGCGGATTGATCAGCGGCACATAGGGCAGCGGCTCGGCGGTGCCGTCGCTGACAATGTTCGCCAGCCAGAACCAGCCGAGCATGAGCAAGGCCAGCGGCGCCGCCGCGTACAGTCGATACTCGCGCGGATAAGCCGACACCGGCCACGGCCAGGCACGCGGTGCGGCCATCAACACCAGATAAACACTTGGCAGAATCGCCCAACCCAACCAACGCCAGGCGTTGTATTGCTCGGACAACAGCAGCAACCCGTAACGCAACTCCAGCGCCAGCACACCGATCAACAGCCAGCAACCGAGTACATGAGCGGTGCTCAAAGCCCGCTCGGGGAGCATCGGCGCCAGACGCCGCAGCGAGATGAAATGCACGACGAACACCGCCGCCCAGGCGAGCCAGCCGAAGTCAGCCGCCGGGTGGTAACGCGCGTGCCATGCCCCGAGCAATACCACACCCGCCACAGGAATCAGCAAAGTGCAGAGCAAACCCAGCGACGGCCATTTCAGGCGCAACGCCAACACGGCCCACAGCGCGACGCTCAGCGCCGCGACTGCCAGTAGCAACGTCGCCTGAAGATTCATCGGTGCAAAACGCAGCACTTCACTGATCCACGCCAACGCCCACCAACCCGCGCCCCACACCAGCAGCACTTCGGACAAACGCTGCAAACTCAGGACATCGAACGCCGAAGCATGGTTGCCGAGCTGCAAGCGCCAGGCGCCGACCAACGCCGCCAGCCCCAGCACCAACGGCGTCCAGAATCCGCTATGCGCCAATGGTTTCAACCCTTCGCTGGCCAGCGGCCCCAGCAGGTCCGGCCCGGCGAACAGGAACGCCGCCCCGCCAATCACCTGCAACAGCAGACCGAAGACGAAACTCACGCGCTGCTTCAGATAAAGGCTCAGCCAGATAATGAACAGACCACTGGCCGCCCACACCGCACTTGCGGTTTGCCACGGCAGCACGAACAGAACAGCGAGGTTGATCAGCACCAGGCCGGCCAGCAACACCACCGACAAACCGCGCAACAGCCGAGCATCGCTGCGCACCATGTCATCGCGGGCGGCCAGCAACATACCGGCGATCAACGCCAGGCCGATCAGCGACGCGCTGAGCAAACCGCTCCAACCCGCGCTGAACACCGCGCCAGACTCACCGCTCGCACCTTGCAGTCGCAGCAGGAACAACGCGCCGCCCAGTAATTGCACAGCGAACGCGGTGAAGAGGAAGGTGCGCGATTGCAGGCGCAAACCGACAAACAACGTCGCCAGACCGGCCAGCGCCCAACTGATCGCCGTGCCGTGGGTAAAGAAGAACAGCGGCGCCAGCAGATAGAGGAAGGTCAAACCGAGGCAGGCCAGCACCGGCAAGCCTTTGCGCTCCCACGCCAACGTCTGCTCAGGCAAGGCGTTGCGCAGTTGGTAGAAACTGAACAGCAGCGCCACGCCGAGCATCAACGCGCCCAGCGGCGCACCTTCCAGCAGGCTGCTTTCGCCGAACCGCAGCTCACTGAGGAACGCCAGCGCCGAACCCAGTTGCAGCAGCAATGCAAAGGCGCGCGCCAGCGGTCGTTGCTGACGCAATCCGAGCCAGAAAATCCCGGCGCCTTCCACCGCCCAAGCGGCCGCTGTCCAGCGCGCATCAAGCCCCAACGGGATCGCCAGACTGGCGAAGATCACGCCCAACGCCAGACAGGTTTCCGCTAGCAACAACGCTCGGCCACCCATCAGCAAGCGGGCCAGGCCCATGTAAATCATGCCCAGCGCCAATGCACTGAAAGCGGCAGCGAACTCCAGATGCTGGACCAGCGCGAACT
The DNA here is from genome assembly GCF_019946615.1 of Pseudomonas sp. BF-R-01. Lineage (NCBI taxonomy): Bacteria > Pseudomonadati > Pseudomonadota > Gammaproteobacteria > Pseudomonadales > Pseudomonadaceae > Pseudomonas > Pseudomonas sp. BF-R-01. The sequence goes on along the minus strand of NZ_JAGYFX010000050.1, from coordinate 22,297 downwards.
GCAAACCGAAACCCACCAGCGGCGGGCCAAACAACATCGTCCCGTCGACGTAGTCACCTTTGCGTGCCGACCAGTGCAGCAGCGCCTCGCGACTGTCGTCCTCGGGCGCGTCGCTCATTTCCAGCAACTTGCGCCGTGCAAACAGTAGCCCGATGGCCAGGTACATCAGGAAAAACACAATCAGGAACGGCTCGGTGCTCCACAGCAGCTCCGGTGTGTAGGAGCGCAGGCCCCAGGCGAAACCGATGCCGAAGGTGCCGACAAAGCCGATCAGGTTGAGCAGCCGCCAGGCCTTGAACCAGGCGATGGCGAGAATGCCGGCGTTGAGCAAGGCGAAATAGCTGAACAGCGCGACATGGTTGCCGGCGCCGGTGGACGTCAGGATCGGCGCGGCGAAACCGCCCAACGCGGCGGCGCACGCCAGTGCCAGCGAGTCTTGAGTGATGGCCAGAATGGCCGAGAACACCGTCACCGCCACCAGCAGCCCGAGCGCCGCCGTCGGATCAAGCAGCGGATGCAAACGCATGGCCGCGAACACCGCCAGGTACAACACGGCGATCCCGGTGCCTTGCAGCATCAACGCATAGTTAGTGTTGCGATGACGCAGCCACCAGCCCAGACCGAGCAGGGCCAACGCAGCCGCCGCCACCCCGGCGTAACGCAGTTCGATCGGCACCACCATGCCTTCGGTGGCATAGCGCAGCAGAAACGCCAGACCGAGGAACAACAGCACCACACCGACCCGCAGCACGGTGTTGCCACCGAACAGCCAGTTACGGGCACCGCTGATGGCGCGCTCGATGAAGTTCGGGCCGCGCGGGACGGCGGGCTCGCGGGCAACCGGTTCGGATTTCCAGGCATCGTCGGGCAGCGGACGGCTGGTTTGCGTCGCTGTCGCGGTGATCGGTTCGAGTTCGGGCGGGAGTTCCCAGACCATCTCCGGGGAAGAGACAGGGACTTCTTCGAGAATGAATACGGGGGACGGGGCCGGTTCGCTGGCAAGCGGTTCCTCGGCAAGCGGCTCGCTGGTTTCAGGCGCCTTGACGCCAGACACCTCCAGCGTGGCCAGGCGTTGCTGGACCGCATTCAGTGCGACCTGCGCCTGCTCCAGCAGAGCGCGCTGTTCAGCCGCCTGTGAACCCAAACGGCCGATGCGAATGGCCTGGCCGATACCCAACCCGAGTAACGCACCCAACAGCGCGTCGCTGAACGACTCGTCGAGTATCCAGCCCAGCACCAGCCCTATCAGCATGAACATCCATTGCATGGTCGATATCCCTAAGCGGCCCATTGCCTTGCGGTGTCTGCGCTGATGCTTTCGCGGGCAAGCCTCACTCCTACAGGTATGCGTAAATCCTGTAGGAGCGAGGCTCGCCCGCGAAGATGCCCGCAAGGACATCACTGAAACATCTGGCAAACTGGTGCTTAGTATATCGGTCAGGTCCAACAACCGTCGGACCTTGCGCACATTTGTGGCTAAAAGTTACTCCAATGCCTTCCAGATATCCGTCGCGTACTCGCGAATGGTCCGGTCCGAGGAGAACCAGCCCATCCGGGACGTGTTCAACACCGCCGAACGCCACCACTCATTCGAGTCGTGCCAATGGGCTTCAACACGCATCTGCGCGTCCCAGTAGGAATCGAAATCGGCGCAGACCAGGAAGCGGTCGTAGTCGATCAGCGAATCGATCAAGCCGGTGTAACGGGACGGATCATCCGGCGAGAACACCCCGCCACGAATCGCTTGCAGCACATCATTGAGCCGATGGGACGCGGCAATGTCCGGCGTCGCATTGAATTCATGATTCTGTTTGCGCGCTTCAACCTGCTGCGCGCTGAGGCCGAAGATGAACATGTGCTCGGCGCCGATGCGCTCGCACATTTCCACGTTGGCGCCGTCCAGCGTACCAATCGTCAGCGCGCCGTTGAGGCCGAACTTCATGTTACTGGTGCCCGACGCCTCGAAGCCTGCAGTGGAAATCTGCTCGGACAAATCCGCCGCCGGAATGATGCTCTCCGCCAGGCTGACGTTGTAGTTAGGCAGGAACACCACTTTGAGCAAGCCGCGCACAGTCGGGTCGTTGTTCACCACCCGGGCGATGTCGTTGGTCAGTTTGATGATCAGCTTGGCCTGGTGATAACTGGCGGCGGCCTTGCCGGCGAAGATCTTCACTCGCGGCACCCAGTCGATTTCCGGCTCGGCGCGAATCGCCTGATACAGCGCGACGGTGTGCAGCAAGTTGAGCAACTGACGTTTGTATTCGTGGATCCGTTTGACCTGCACGTCGAACATCGCCGCCGGGTTGACCGCGACCCCAAGGCGCTCGTGAATGATGTACGCCAGCGCTTTTTTGCTATGCAGGCGCTGTTCGGCGAAGGCCTTGCGGAACGCGGCTTTTTCCGCGAACGGTTCCAGATCGAGCAAGCGCTCCTCCGGGTTATCCAACAGATCAGGGCCGAGGGCATCGACCAGCATCGAGGTCAATTCCGAGTTGGCCTGATACAACCAGCGGCGGAAGGTAATGCCGTTGGTCTTGTTGTTGATCCGCTCCGGGTAGAGCTTGTGCAGTTCCGAGAACACGGTTTTGCGCATCAGTTGCGTGTGCAGTCCGGACACGCCGTTGACGCTGTGGGAGCCGAGAAACGCCAGGTTGCCCATGCGCACACGGCGACCGTTGTCCTCTTCGATCAGCGATACCGCGCGCAGCACGTCAAAATCATGGATGCCTTTGGCACGTAGCGAATCGATGTGCTGGGCGTTGATCAGGTAAATGATCTGCATGTGCCTTGGCAGCATCCGCTCCATCAAACCGACCGGCCAGGTTTCCAGCGCTTCCGGCAACAGCGTGTGGTTGGTGTACGAAAGCGTGTCGACGGTGACCTGCCACGCGGCGTCCCACGCCACGTCGTAGACATCGACCAATTGGCGCATCAACTCGGCCACGGCAATGGACGGGTGAGTGTCGTTGAGCTGGATTGCCGCGTGGTCGCCCAGGGTCAGCACCGAGGTGTGCATGTTGCGATGACGGCGCAGCAAATCCTGGAGAGATGCCGCGACAAAGAAGTATTCCTGGCGCAGGCGCAGTTCCTGGCCGGCCTCGGTGCTGTCCGCCGGGTACAGTACGCGAGAGATACTTTCCGCCCGCGCCACTTCAGCGACCGCGCCGAGGTGGTCGCCGGCGTTAAAGCGCTCAAGGTGCAAATCTTCCATCGCACGGGCACGCCACAGGCGCAGCGTGTTGACGCTCGCCCCGCGCCAGCCGACTACCGGAGTGTCATAAGCAATGGCGCGCACGGTTTCCGCCGGGGACCAGACTTGCTTGGACTTGCCGTTTGAGTCGGTCACGGTTTCGACGCTGCCGCCGAAGCCGATCGGGTAAACCACTTCTGGCCGTTCGAATTCCCACGGGTTGCCGAAATCCAGCCAGTGTTCGGTCTGTTCCTGCTGCCAGCCATCGACAATCGCCTGGCGGAACAAGCCGTGTTCGTAACGAATGCCATAACCGTGGCCGGCGATGCCGAGGGTCGACATGCTTTCCATGAAGCACGCCGCCAGACGACCGAGGCCGCCGTTGCCCAAGGCTGCGTCGGGCTCCAGCAGGCGGATACGTTCGAGGTCGACGCCGAGCTCGGTCAGCGCTTCGCGGGCGACGTCGAGCAGGCCGAGGTTGCTCAAACTGTCGTAGAGCAGCCGGCCGATGAGAAATTCCAGGGAGAGGTAATAAACCCGCTTCTGACCTTTGCGGTAGATCTGCCGGGTGTGGTCCATCCAGTGCTCGACCATGTGATCGCGCGCAGCCAGCGCAATGGCTTCGAACCAGTCGTGGTCGAAGGCGTGATCCGGGTCTTTGCCCACCGCGTAGGTGAGTTTGGTCAAGACGGCGTCGCGGAATGCGGCCACCTCTGCTTCGCGAACAAGTGGTTCTTGAGTCATCGATAAGACCTCGAGCGAGCTTTGAGTTGTCTGAGCCTAGACGGTCTGACAGGCGGTAGAGGCTCTGGTTCGGCAGTTTTTCCTGTTAGTGCGAGATAGGTCGGCATTACCTTGTCGTGTACCTGAATCAATGCAGGGGCCGTGCCGGAATTCAAGGGTTGTTGACCACAGTTAAAAAAATCTGGCGAAAGGTTGTTCAAAAATCCACCAGTCCCGGTATGATCGCGCGCCCTGATGCACACGCTGGTAACAACCGATGATGAAGCCCAACCTGATCGCCGCCGCAGAGATCGATCGTCTCGATACCTGGGCCAAATACTCTGCGCCGATGTGCGGTTCCTGCGTATCCAGCTGCTGCACCCTGCCGGTCGAGGTCAAGATCAAGGATCTGATCCGCATCGGCATCGTCGACGAGTTCGAGCGCGGCGAACCGGCGAAGAACATCGCCAAGCGTTTGCAGAAGGAAGGGATCGTCGAGCGTTACAGCCAGAAGACCGAGATCTTCACCCTCCAGCGCATGAGCAACAACGATTGCCTGTACCTGGATCGTAAGAGCCGTCTGTGCACTATTTATGAAAAGCGCCCGGATACTTGCCGCAACCACCCGAAGATCGGGCCGCGACCTGGGTATTGCGCTTACAAGCCGAAAGAAGTGGCGCGCGAGACCAGCAGCAGCCGTCGGCCTCTCGAGAAATTCTGATCTGAATCTTCGCTGCTTGACCTGACCTCATCGCGAGCAGGCTCGCTCCCACAGTGATTGGTGTCGTGCACAAATTATGTGTTCACCATCAATACCCTGTGGGAGCGAGCCTGCTCGCGATGAGGCCGGTACAGACGCCACACAAATCGCAGACAAACAAAAACGCCCCCGGCCTTTCGACCGGGGGCGTTTTCATTCAGCCTGAACTAAAACTCAGTTCTTGGCTTTCTTGGCAGCGCGGGTACGCTCGCCTTCGTCCAGGATCTTCTTGCGAAGACGGATGGACTTAGGAGTAACTTCACACAGCTCGTCGTCCTGGATGAATTCCAGGGCCTGTTCCAGGGTGAAGCGAACAGGTGGAACCAGAGCGATGGTTTCGTCTTTACCCGAAGCACGCATGTTGTCGAGCTTCTTACCTTTGGTTGGGTTGACGCCCATGTCGTTATCACGGCTGTTCAGACCAACGATCTGACCGTTGTAGATTTCCTGACCGTGTTCAACGAACAGCTTGCCACGTGCCTGCAGGGTTTCCAGGGAGTAGGTCAGAGCCTTGCCGGTTTCTACCGATACCAGAACACCGTTCTGACGACCGGACATGTCGCCGGACTTCATGGTGTCGTAGCGATCGAAGATCGAGGTCAGGATGCCAGCACCGTTGGTCAGGGTCAGGAACTGGTTACGGAAACCGATCAGACCACGAGCAGGGATGTTGTATTCCAGACGCACACGGCCTTTGCCATCCGGCACCATGTTGGTCAGGTCGCCCTTACGCAGACCCATCTCTTCCATGACCTTGCCCTGGGATTCTTCAGGGGTGTCGATGGTGACGTTTTCAAACGGTTCCTGCTTCACGCCGTCAACCTGACGGATGATCACTTCAGGACGACCAACGCCCATTTCGAAGCCTTCGCGACGCATGGTTTCGATCAGTACCGAGAGGTGCAGCTCACCACGGCCGGAAACCTTGAACTTGTCAGCCGAGTCGCCTTCTTCAACGCGCAGTGCAACGTTGTACAGCAGCTCTTTGTCCAGACGTTCCTTGATGTTACGGGAAGTCACGAACTTGCCTTCTTTACCGCAGAAAGGCGAGTCGTTCACCTGGAAGGTCATGGAAACGGTTGGCTCGTCAACGGTCAGAGGCTTCATCGCCTCGACGTTGTCCGGCTGGCACAGGGTGTCGGAGATGAACAGCGAGTCCATACCGCTCACGCACACGATGTCACCGGCAAACGCTTCTTCAACGTCGATACGGTGCAGACCGTGGTGACCCATCAGCTTCAGGATACGGCCGTTGCGTTTCTTGCCGTCGGCGCCGATGGCGACAACCGGAGTGTTCGGCTTGACGCTACCACGAGCGATACGGCCAACACCGATAACACCCAGGAAGCTGTTGTAGTCCAGTGCCGAGATTTGCATCTGGAACGGGCCTTCACGGTCAACTTTCGGCGCAGGTACGTTGTCGACGATCGACTGGTACAGCGGGGTCATGTCTTCAGCCATGTCGGTGTGGTCCAGACCGGCAATACCGTTCAGGGCCGAGGCGTAGACGACTTTGAAGTCCAGCTGTTCTTCGGTGGCACCCAGGTTGTCGAACAGGTCGAAGATCTGGTCCAGAACCCAGTCCGGACGCGCGCCTGGACGGTCAACCTTGTTGATGCACACGATCGGACGCAGGCCGGCTTCGAAAGCCTTCTTGGTCACGAAACGGGTTTGCGGCATAGGGCCGTCTTGAGCGTCAACCAGCAGCAGAACGGAGTCAACCATCGACATTACGCGTTCAACTTCGCCGCCGAAGTCGGCGTGGCCCGGGGTATCCACGATGTTGATGTGGTAGCCGTTCCAGTTGATGGCGGTGTTTTTCGCCAGAATGGTAATACCGCGCTCTTTTTCCTGGTCGTTGGAGTCCATCACGCGCTCGTCGTTGAGCTCGTTGCGCTCCAGAGTGCCGGATTGACGCAGGAGTTTGTCTACCAGGGTGGTTTTACCATGGTCAACGTGAGCAATGATGGCGATGTTGCGTAGATTTTCGATCACTTGTGTATCTCGATCAGAGGATTCGGTGTGCTGACAAGTCTTGGCAGCGATTAACAGTAGAGTCAGGCCTTGCCGTTACAGCTTGACGGCAGAGTCGGGGGGCCGATGACGCAGGCCACAGGCAAACAGCCCCGGGCTCTTAGCTCGGTCGATAAACGCGCACATTGGCATGCCCCTCACTGAGCAAATGGTGGGCATGCAGGCGACTCATCACGCCTTTGTCGCAATACAGCAGGTACTGGCGAGTAGGGTCCAGTTCCTTGAAACGAGCGTTCAATGCATAAAACGGCATCGTCTGTACCTCAATGCCACCGAGTTCCAGCGGCTCGTCTTCAGCGGCATCCGGGTGACGGATGTCGATGATGATCTGGCCCGCCAGTGCTTCGCTGACTTCTTCGATCTGCAAATCCTGGCCCAATTCGTCGATCACGCGATCGATCGGCACCAGTTTGGCGTTCTCGAGCGCACGCTCAAGGACTGCCATGTCGAATTCTTTCTCTTCATGCTCCACCCGGTGGCGCTTGGCAGCCGTCTTCGGGTTGACTGAAATGACCCCGCAATACTCCGGCATGTGCCGGGCGAAATCGGCGGTACCGATTTCGTTGGCCAGATCGATGATGTCCTGCTTGTGACTGGCGATCAGCGGGCGCAGCACCAGCTTCTCGGTCACGCAGTCGATCACGTTCAGATTCGGCAATGTCTGGCTCGACACCTGGGAGATCGCCTCCCCGGTCACCAGCGCTTCGATTTGCAGTCGATCGGCAATTTGGGTCGCAGCGCGCAACATCATACGCTTCAATACTACGCCCATATGACTGTTATCGACTTTACCGAGAATTTCTCCCAGTACTTCCTCGAACGGCACACTGACAAATAACACGCGTTGGGAGCTGCCGTACTTCTTCCAGATGAAGTGCGCGACTTCCATCACGCCCAGTTCGTGGGCCCTTCCGCCCAGATTGAAGAAGCAGAAGTGGGCCATCAGGCCGCGACGCATGATCTGGTAGGCCGCCACAGTGGAGTCGAAGCCGCCGGACATCAGCACAAGCGTCTGTTCCAGGGCACCCAGCGGATAACCGCCGATGCCGTTGTGCTGACTATGGATCACGAACAACCGTTGGTCGCGAACTTCGATTCGGACTTCGATTTCAGGTTTTTTCAGGTCGATCCCGGCGGCACCGCACTGGCGGCGCAACTGGCTGCCGACGTATTTCTCAATATCTATCGAGCTGAATGGGTGCTTGCCGGCGCGTTTGCAACGCACCGAGAAAATCTTGCCGGCCAGTGCATCACCGTAGTGCTGCTTGCATTTTTCAACGATGTCGTCGAAATCACCCAGCGGGTACTCATCGATTTGCAGGAAGTGCGCGACGCCCGGCATGCAGCTCAGACGCTCGCCCATCTCCTTCAGAGCCTTGGGATCGCTGACGCGGGTTTCCAGCTCGAGGTTGTCCCACACGCCGTTCACCACCACGGCCGGATCCAGATCGCGGAGCACGGCACGGATGTTCTTGGCCAACTGGCGGATGAAACGCATCCGTACCGGGCGGCTCTTGATGGTGATCTCTGGGAAGACTTTTACGATTAATTTCATGGAAACAGCGCGCGCGAGGCCTGCCGAAAAAGGGGGGCGCGGATTATAGCGGAAATTGCTCAAGGTTTAACCAGTTAATGTGCAGAAGGTTTTGCACGCACCAAAACAGGTCATTTATTGATTTTAGCGCCACATTGTAGGGCGGGATTTTCCCCATTAATGCGCTTTACACCTTTATAAGCGTGATATTGGGGCAAAAAACCCATGGTGGGGCACTGGCATGCAATTTGCTCCCTTGTGAGGCAGGTTGCCTTGGCAGAGTATTCGCGCCGGCATCACCCACATTCTAAGGGCATCCACTACTAAGCCCGAAGCCACCCGGAGGACACTATGTCGAAGTCGGTTCAACTCATCAAAGATCATGACGTCAAGTGGATTGATCTGCGCTTCACGGACACCAAAGGCACCCAGCACCACGTGACCATGCCGGCTCGCGACGCGCTGGATGAAGACTTCTTCGAAGTCGGCAAGATGTTCGACGGTTCCTCCATCGCTGGCTGGAAAGGCATCGAAGCCTCCGACATGATCCTGCTGCCGGACGACAGCACTGCCGTACTGGACCCGTTCACCGAAGAGCCGACCCTGATCCTGGTCTGCGACATCATCGAACCTTCGAGCATGCAAGGCTACGATCGCGACCCACGTGCGATCGCCAAGCGCGCAGAGGAATACCTCAAATCCACCGCCATCGGCGACACTGTGTATGCCGGTCCGGAGCCAGAGTTCTTCATCTTCGACCAAGTGAAGTTCAAGTCCGACATCTCCGGTTCCATGTTCAAGATCTACTCTGAACAAGGCTCGTGGATGTCCGACCAGGACGTGGAAGGCGGCAACAAAGGCCACCGTCCAGGCGTCAAAGGCGGCTACTTCCCGGTTCCACCGTTCGACCACGACCACGAAATCCGTACCTCCATGTGCAACGCACTGGAAGAAATGGGCCTGACCGTCGAAGTTCACCACCACGAAGTGGCAACTGCCGGCCAGAACGAAATCGGCGTCAAGTTCAACACCCTGGTGAAGAAAGCCGACGAAACCCAAACCCTGAAGTACGTCGTGCACAACGTGGCCGATGCCTACGGCCGCACCGCTACCTTCATGCCTAAGCCTCTGTACGGCGACAACGGCTCGGGCATGCACGTGCACATGTCCATCTGGAAAGACGGCAAGAACACCTTCGCAGGTGAAGGCTATGCCGGTCTGTCCGATACCGCCCTGTACTTCATCGGCGGCATCATCAAACACGGTAAGGCCCTGAACGGCTTCACCAACCCGGCGACCAACTCCTACAAGCGTCTGGTTCCAGGCTTCGAAGCTCCAGTGATGCTGGCCTACTCGGCCCGTAACCGCTCCGCTTCGATCCGTATTCCTTACGTGTCGAGCCCGAAAGGCCGCCGTATCGAAGCACGCTTCCCGGATCCAGCTGCCAACCCGTACCTGTGCTTCGCAGCACTGATGATGGCTGGCCTGGACGGTATCCAGAACAAGATCCACCCTGGCGATGCAGCTGACAAAAACCTGTACGACCTGCCGCCTGAAGAGGCGAAAGAGATCCCACAAGTTTGCGGCAGCCTGAAAGAAGCCCTGGAAGAGCTGGACAAAGGTCGTGCGTTCCTGACCAAAGGCGGCGTGTTCTCCGATGACTTCATCGACGCTTACATCGCTCTGAAAAGCGAAGAAGAAATCAAGGTACGCACCTTCGTACACCCACTGGAATACGAGCTGTACTACAGCTGCTGATCCGGTAGCGCCTGCGCAAGCGGCGTGACAAAAAAGAGGCCTCCTTCGGGAGGCCTTTTTTGTGCCCGCGATTCCGCGGATGGCCCCGCTTTTCTGTGGGAGCGAGCCTGCTCGCGAAGGGGTCGTCACATCCAACATTGATTTTGAATGACGCACCGCTTTCGCGAGCAGGCTCGCTCCCACAGGGACTTGCGTCGCCTGATGTATTGCAGGAAATCATGCCCAAATGTTTACAACTTGGGTCAATCACCAGCCCTGACCTATGCTGCAACCCAACGCGTTCGTTTCTGGTCGATTTTATGGGTCGTGGTTTTCTGTTCATCCTGCTGTTGATCGCCCTGCCCGCCGCCGCGCAGATCTATAAGTACACCGACGCCGCCGGCAACACCGCCTACAGCAATCAACCACCCGACGGTGTGAAGGCTCAGCCGGTCGAACTGCCGCCGCTCAACAGCGTCGAGCGCCAGGCGCCTCCTGCCCCACCCGCCGAAGCCACCAGCCGCGAACAACCTCGCAGCGCCTACGAGGTGCTGGAGCTGACCAACCTGCCCACCACCGAAGCGCTGCGGGCCAACAACGGCACCTTCACCGTCAACGTGTTGATCAAACCGCGCTTGCAAGGCCCGCATCTTTTCAGGCTGCTGCTGGACGACCAGCCTTACGGCCAGCCGAGCAACGTGCCGATCCTGCAACTGGTCAACATTGATCGCGGCACTCACAGCCTCGCGGTGCAGGTGATCGACGGGGAAGACATCGTGCAGCAGAGTCCGACCGTGACCTTCACGGTTCAGCGGGTGCACAAGCCGTGAGGTTATGGCTGCTGGCCGCCTGCCTGATCGCGCTGTCCGCATCGGCCGAAGTCTTCACTTACATCGACGCACAGGGCAATCGGGTCTTCACCGACCAGCCTGGCTCCGGCAACGCCAAACGCGTGCCGCTGGCGACGAGCAACCGCATGTCCACCAGCCCGACCGGCGCAGCGCCGGTGATTGCCGAGAAACGGACCGAAACCAAACCCCTGTTCCGCTACGACATGCTGCGAGTGCTGGTGCCCGAGCCCGACGCCACAATCCGCAGCACCGCCGGCGAGCTGATCGTCAGCATCACCAGCGAGCCCGGCCTGCAACGAGGTCATCGCTACCGCTTGTTGCTGGACGGGCAGCCCACCGCTGAACCGGGTCCGAGCCCGGTGTTCGCCTTGAGCAACATCGATCGTGGCAGCCACAACCTGTCCGTGGAAATCCTCGACGAACACGGCCGCATCGTCGAGCGCACCGCCAATCAACCCTTCCATATGCTGCGCATTTCCCTAGCACAAAAACGCCAGGTCAAACCCTGCACGTTGACCGACTACGGCCAACGACCGGAGTGTCCGCTCAAGGACAAACCCATCGAGCCAAAAAATCCCTTCCTGCGTTTCTTCTAACCTCGTTCAGCTTTGCGCACTATATTGGTGCGATAGGTTGCACCGTACCCAAATATCAACCCATTTTGGTTCGAAAGTACCCGCAAAAGCTGGCAGAACGCCACGCAAACGAGCGTCAAACGCCCGTTTCAGGCCTTTAACGCTTCTTTTCGGAGCCTTGGTTTGGTTTTTGCATTTTCCTCATATCGGCGCGTTATTCACGCGCATGCCCTGCTCCAAAAGAGGTCCTGATGACCATTAGCGACGCACTGCATCGATTGCTGCTCGACAACCTGACCACCGCCACCATCCTGCTCGACGCCGAACTGCGCCTCGAGTACATGAACCCGGCGGCGGAGATGCTGCTGGCCATCAGTGGCCAGCGCAGCCATGGGCAGTTCATCAGTGAGTTGTTCACCGAATCCACCGAAGCCCTGAATTCCCTGCGCCAGGCAGTCGAGCAGGCGCATCCGTTCACCAAACGCGAAGCGATGCTCACCGCCCTGACCGGCCAGACGCTGACCGTCGATTACGCGGTCACACCGATCCTGGCCAACGGCGCCACCATGCTGCTGCTGGAAGTCCACCCGCGTGACCGCTTGCTGCGGATCACCAAGGAAGAGGCGCAGCTGTCAAAGCAGGAAACCAGCAAGATGCTGGTGCGCGGCCTCGCTCACGAGATCAAGAATCCGCTCGGCGGGATTCGCGGTGCGGCCCAGTTGCTCGCCCGCGAACTGCCGGAAGAAAGCCTGCGCGATTACACCAATGTCATCATTGAAGAAGCCGACCGCCTGCGAAACCTGGTCGATCGCATGCTCGGTTCCAACAAGCTGCCATCGCTGGCCATGTGCAACGTCCACGAAGTGCTGGAGCGCGTCTGCCACTTGGTCGAGGCGGAAAGCCAGGGCTGCATCACATTGGTGCGCGATTACGACCCAAGCATTCCCGACGTGTTGATCGACCGCGAACAGATGATTCAGGCCGTCCTGAATATCGTGCGCAACGCGATGCAGGCCATCAGCAGCCAGAACGAGCTGCGCCTGGGCCGCATCAGCCTGCGCACCCGCGCCATGCGCCAGTTCACCATTGGCCACGTGCGCCATCGCCTGGTGACCAAGATCGAAATCATCGACAACGGCCCCGGCATTCCTGCGGAACTTCAGGAAACCATCTTCTTTCCCATGGTCAGCGGGCGCCCGGACGGTACCGGGCTCGGCCTGGCCATTACCCAGAACATCATCAGCCAGCACCAGGGCCTGATCGAATGTGACAGCCATCCAGGCCACACCACCTTCTCGATCTTTCTGCCACTGGAACAAGGAGCCACATCGACATGAGCCGTAGTGAAACCGTGTGGATCGTCGATGACGACCGTTCTATCCGTTGGGTCCTGGAAAAAGCCTTGCAGCAGGAAGGCATGACCACGCAAAGCTTCGACAGCGCCGATGGCGTGATGAGCCGCCTGGCGCGCCAGCAGCCGGACGTGATCATCTCCGACATTCGCATGCCGGGTGCCAGCGGTCTGGACCTTCTGGCGCGGATTCGCGAGCAACACCCACGGCTGCCAGTGATCATCATGACTGCGCACTCCGATCTGGACAGCGCTGTCGCGTCCTATCAGGGCGGCGCGTTCGAATACCTGCCCAAGCCGTTCGATGTCGACGAAGCGGTGTCCCTGGTCAAGCGCGCCAACCAGCACGCCCAGGAACAGCAAGGCCTGGAAGTCCCGGTCGCCCTGACCCGCACCCCGGAAATCATCGGCGAAGCGCCGGCGATGCAGGAAGTGTTTCGCGCCATCGGGCGCTTGAGCCACTCCAACATTACCGTGCTGATCAACGGTGAATCGGGTACGGGTAAAGAGCTGGTCGCCCACGCCCTGCATCGCCACAGTCCACGGGCGGCTTCGCCATTCATTGCGCTGAACATGGCGGCCATCCCGAAAGACCTGATGGAATCCGAGCTGTTCGGCCATGAAAAAGGCGCGTTCACCGGTGCGGCCAACCTGCGTCGCGGACGATTCGAACAGGCGGATGGCGGCACGCTGTTCCTTGATGAAATCGGCGATATGCCGGCGGACACGCAGACCCGTTTGCTGCGCGTGCTGGCAGACGGCGAGTTCTACCGCGTCGGCGGCCACGTGCCGGTCAAAGTCGACGTGCGGATCATCGCCGCGACTCACCAGAATCTGGAAACCCTGGTGCACGCCGGGAAATTCCGTGAAGACTTGTTCCACCGCCTTAACGTGATCCGCATTCATATTCCACGCCTGTCGGACCGTCGCGAAGACATCCCGACCCTCGCCAAGCACTTCCTCAGCCGCGCCGCGCAAGAACTGGCGGTCGAGCCGAAGCTGTTGAAAAGCGAAACCGAGGAATACCTGAAGAACCTGCCGTGGGGCGGCAACGTTCGTCAGCTGGAGAACACCTGCCGCTGGATCACGGTGATGGCTTCGGGTCGCGAAGTGCACATCAGTGACCTGCCACCAGAGCTGCTGAGCCTGCCGCAGGATTCGGCGCCGGTGACCAACTGGGAGCAAGCGCTGCGCCAGTGGGCCGATCAGGCGTTGGCGCGTGGTCAGTCGAGCCTGCTCGACAGCGCAGTGCCGGCGTTTGAGCGGATCATGATCGAGACTGCGCTCAAGCACACCGCTGGCCGTCGTCGTGATGCAGCGGTATTGCTGGGTTGGGGGCGTAATACCCTGACGCGCAAGATCAAGGAACTGGGGATGAAGGTGGATGGTGGGGATGATGATGAGGGGGATGAGGGTTAATCAGCCTTTAGATCATCATCGTTGCATAGATCCATTCGCGGGCAAGCCTCGCCCCTACAGGTTGGTAGAAATCCTGTAGGAGCGAGGCTTGCCCGCGAAGCTTTTGGGGCCAACATGCACCGACTGAATGCAGAGTGAACCGCAATCGCGCACACCAACCGATCCAAAACCCCACCTGCGTTCACAATCGAACCCCTGGCGAAAAAACACGAAAGCCCCGTATTACGGGGCTTTCGGCGTTTCAGAGGGCGTGATTGTTTCAAGCTGTTAAAACCTGGCACGCCCCCTGCAATAGTCCATTCAGTGATTCAGTTCACTACCCGGTTTCGGGGACCTTGGTACAGGCAGGCCGGGGATTCCCCTCTTTACATCGGGCTCACACCGCACTTGCGACGAGCCCAAACAGTTTTGGGGCCCTTGATACAGGCAGGTCAGGGGTTCCTTCTTTACACCGGGCTCACGCAATGCGCGAGCCCTCCCGTTTTGGGAACCTTGGTACAGGCAGGCCGGGGATTCCCTCTTTTATTGCTCCCGGAGATGGATCTCCAGCCGCCAGCGGTCATCGACCTCGCTACCGGCCCACTCGCCTTGCAGTGGCCGGGCCGCCACCACCGACAGCAACAACCCCCCATCACTCAATCGCACCCGCCAGTTCACGTTCTTGTCGTTGAGCTTGAGCTGACCTTTCTGCGTCTTGCCCTCCGCCTCGAACAGCAACGCCAGGCTGCCGTCGATAAACTCGCCGTGGGACTTGGGTTCGTTGTTGAACCACACCACCAGGCCGTCGTTCGTCACCTCGATCTGCTGCAATTCACTGGGGTCGGGCGTGGTCAGGCGACCGATCATCAGCCCCACCATTACCCCGACAATCGCCAGCGAACCCATCACGCGCGGGAATAGTTTCGAACGGGGATCCGCTTGCGGCGTAGAATGCCCGTCATCTTTACCTTCGGAGCCGTGCATGTTTCACGTCATCCTTTTTCAACCAGAAATTCCGCCGAATACCGGCAACGTTATCAGGCTGTGCGCCAACAGTGGCTGCCACCTGCATTTGATCGAACCGCTGGGCTTCGAGATGGACGACAAGCGCCTGCGCCGGGCCGGCCTCGATTACCACGAGTATGCCACCCTGCAACGCCATGCGGACCTCGCCAGTTGCCTGGAGAGCCTTGGTCATCCAAGGGTGTTCGCGTTTACCACCAAGGGTTCGCGGCCGTTCCATGACGCGAGCTTCGCCGAGGGCGATGCCTTTCTGTTCGGCCCGGAAAGCCGAGGCTTGCCGGCAGAAGTGCTGGATGCCCTGCCCGGCGAACAACGTCTGCGTTTACCGATGCGCGAAGGCTGTCGCAGCCTGAACCTGTCGAACACTGTGGCGGTTGCCGTCTACGAAGCGTGGCGGCAGAACGACTTCAAATAACACCCCATAACAAATGTGGGAGTGAGCCTGCTCGCGATGGCGGTGTGTCAGCTGACATTGATGTCATCTGACACACCGCCATCGCGAGCAGGCTCACTCCCACACGGGTGTCGCTGCGCAGCTTATTGAACGGTTGGAGTTTCGCCAGCCGCCTGCATGCGTTGCAGTTCTTGTGCGTACAGCGCGTCGAAGTTGACCGGGGCCAGCATCAGGGCCGGGAACGAACCACGGGTCACCAGGCTGTCCAGGGTTTCGCGAGCGTACGGGAACAGGATGTTCGGGCAGAACGCGCCGAGGGTGTGGCTCATCGAAGCGTCGTCCAGGTTCTTGATCAGGAAGATCCCGGCCTGTTGCACTTCAGCGATGAACGCTACTTCTTCACCGTTTTTCACGGTCACGGACAGGGTCAGCACGACTTCGTGGAAGTCGCCTTCCAGTGCCTTCTGGCGGGTGTTCAGATCCAGACCGACGCTTGGTTCCCACTGCTGGCGGAAGATCGCCGGGCTTTTCGGGGCTTCGAACGACAAGTCACGTACGTAGATGCGCTGCAAGGAGAATTGCGGTGCGGTTTCTTCTTCGCTAGCTGCAGTGTTCTGTTGGTCAGTCATCTCAGATCCTTTCTGATCTTGGGGTCTTATAGGGAAGGCATTCAGGCCTTGAGCATGGCGTCGAGCTTGCCGGCGCGCTCAAGGGCAAACAAATCATCACAACCGCCAACGTGGCGCTCACCGATCCAGATCTGCGGCACGGACGTGCGCCCGGCCTTCTGGGCCATGGCGGCGCGCACCTGCGGCTTGCCATCGACCTTGATCTCTTCGAAGGCCACACCTTTGTTCTCGAGCAGGTACTTGGCTCGCGAGCAGTAAGGGCAGTAATCGCTGGAATAGACGACGACGTTGCTCATATCACTTCACCAGCGGCAGGTTGTCGCCTTTCCAGCTGGAAATACCGCCGGACAGCTTGGCGGCGGTGAAGCCGGACTTCATCAGTTCGCGAGCGTGAGTGCCGGCGGTCTGGCCCATGGCGTCGACCAGGATGATGGTCTTGGCCTTGTGCTTTTCCAGTTCGGCCACGCGAGCGGCCAGTTTGTCGTGAGGAATGTTCAACGCGCCAACAATATGACCGGCGGCGAAATCCTTGACCGGACGAATGTCGATCACAACGCCCGCGTCCTTGTTGACCAGGCCGGTCAGTTCACCGGTGCTCAGGCTGCGGCCGCCGCCTTGCATCTGATAGGCGATCAGCAACGCCAGCAGTACCACGAAGATACCGACGAGCAGATAGTGGTTAGTGGCAAATTCAATCAGGTGAGCAACCATCGAAGGAGGTTCCAGGGCGTTAAAATGTCGGCCAGTATACACAGCCACTATGGTGGGCCAAACCCCGTCCGGCGGTGACGCCGTCGGAACTTCGCTTTAAACTGCCACTCCCTTTTCCATTGCCCTCTTTTAACTCAGCCACGAGTGGAATCCATGACTACCACGCCTAAACCTTTGGTCCTGATTATTCTCGACGGCTTCGGTCACAGTGAGAGCCCTGAATCCAACGCCATCTATGCGGCGAAGAAGCCCGTACTGGACCGTCTGTGGGCCACCGTGCCGAACGGTCTGATCTCGGGCAGTGGCATGGACGTCGGCCTGCCGGATGGCCAGATGGGCAACTCCGAAGTCGGCCACATGAACCTCGGTGCCGGCCGCGTTGTGTATCAAGACTTTACTCGCGTGACCAAATCGATCCGCGACGGCGAGTTCTTCGAGAACCCGACCATCTGCGCGGCTGTGGATAAAGCCGTTGCCGCCGGCAAAGCCGTGCACTTCATGGGCCTGCTGTCCGATGGCGGCGTTCACAGCCACCAGGATCACCTGGTTGCCATGGCCGAATTGGCTGCCAAACGCGGCGCGGAAAAAATCTACCTGCACGCTTTCCTCGATGGCCGCGACACGCCGCCGAAAAGCGCCCAGTCGTCGATCGAACTGCTCGACGCGACCTTCCAGGCCCTCGGCAAAGGCCGGATCGCCAGCATTATTGGCCGTTACTTCGCCATGGACCGCGACAACCGTTGGGACCGCGTGTCCCAGGCTTACAACCTGATCGTCGATGGCAATGGCGAATTCAACGCCGCCAGCGCCCAGGAAGGCCTGCAAGCCGCGTACGAGCGTGGCGAGAGCGACGAATTCGTCAAAGCCACCTCCATCGGCGAGCCGGTTAAAGTCGAAGACGGCGACGCCGTAGTGTTCATGAACTTCCGCGCCGACCGCGCCCGCGAGCTGACCCGCGTGTTCGTCGAAGACGGTTTCAAGGATTTCGAACGTGCGCGCCAGCCAAAACTGGCCGGTTTCGTCATGCTCACCCAATACGCCGCCAGCATCCCCGCGCCATCGGCCTTCGCCGCCGGCAGCCTGGACAACGTGCTCGGCGACTTCCTGGCGAAAAACGGCAAGACGCAGCTGCGCATCGCCGAAACCGAGAAGTATGCCCACGTGACCTTCTTCTTCTCCGGCGGTCGTGAAGAACCGTTCCCGGGCGAAGAACGCATCCTGATCCCGTCGCCGAAAGTCGCCACTTATGACTTGCAGCCGGAAATGAGCGCGCCGGAAGTCACCGACCGCATCGTCGACGCCATCGAAAACCAGCGTTACGACGTGATCGTGGTCAACTACGCCAACGGCGACATGGTCGGCCACAGCGGCGTGTTCGAAGCAGCGGTGAAAGCCGTGGAATGCCTGGACCTGTGCGTCGGCCGCATCGTCGATGCGCTGGACAAAGTCGGCGGCGAAGCGCTGATCACGGCTGACCACGGCAACGTCGAGCAGATGTCCGATGAAACCACCGGCCAGGCGCATACCGCGCACACCACCGAACCGGTGCCGTTCATTTATGTCGGCAAGCGTGACTTGAAGGTGCGTGAAGGCGGCGTGCTGGCGGATGTGGCGCCGACCATGCTGAAGCTGTTGGGCCTGGAAAAACCGGCTGAAATGACCGGGACTTCGATCCTGGTGTAACCCGGTCGCTCAAACACCGCCAAACCCTGTAGGAGCAAGCTTGCTCGCGATAGCTATCTGACCGTCGACATCTATGTTGAATGTTAAGGCCCTATCGCGAGCAGGCTCGCTCCTACAGTGGGTTTGCGGTGTTTTTCGGGCCGGTTATCACACAGCCCCAATTGGGCGTTTTTTTTGCAGCGTGGGGCGGGCATACTAGGCCGTCCCTTTCCCTGGTGTCGCCCGCCTCTATGCTTCGCGTCCTGATAGCCCTTGCCCTGACTTGCCTGCTCCAACCGGCCTTTGCTGACGAGCGCGCGCAAACCCAACAACAGTTGGACGCCACGCGTCAGGACATCGCCGAGCTGAAAAAACTGCTGGGCAAGCTCCAGGAAGAAAAATCCGGGGTGCAGAAAGACCTCAAGGGCACCGAGACCGAGATGGGCAAGCTCGAGAAGCAGGTCGAAGCCCTGCAAAAAGAGCTGAAGAAAAGCGAATCCGAGCTGCAGCGTCTCGATGGTGAGAAAAAAAAACTCCAGAGCGCGCGCATTGAACAGCAAAGACTGATCGCCATTCAGGCCCGCGCGGCCTATCAGAACGGCCGTCAGGAGTATTTGAAGCTGCTGCTCAACCAGCAGAATCCGGAAAAATTCGCCCGCACCCTCACCTATTACGATTACCTGAGCCAGGCCCGCCTGGAGCAGTTGAAGAGTTTCAACGAAACCTTGCGCCAACTGGCCAACGTCGAAAAAGACATCGCCCTGCAACAAGCGCAGTTGCTGGTGCAAAAGAGCAGCCTCGACAGCCAGCGCGATGAACTCGACAAAGTCCGTCAGGAACGCCAGCAAGTCCTCGCCAAGCTCAGCGATGACGTAAAGGCTCGCGATCAGAAACTGGCCGCCCGCGAGCAAGATCAGGCAGACCTGTCTAAAGTCCTTAAAACCATCGAAGAAACCCTGGCCCGCCAGGCTCGTGAGGCAGAAGAAGCGCGGCAAAAAGCGCTGATTGCCCAGCAGGAAGCCGAAAAAAAGCGTTTACGTGAGGCTCAGGCGGCAGCAGATGCAGACGCCACTGACGCCCCACGCAAACCCGTTAAATCGACACCCGGCGCCTTGGTTTCAAGCTCAGGCGAGACGTTTGGCGGCCCGTTTGCTTCCAGCCGGGGAAAACTTCCATGGCCGGTTGATGGTCGACTGCTGGCACGCTTTGGCGAAACCCGTGGCGACGACGCCCGCACCAAGTGGGACGGCGTGATGATCAGCGCCTCCGCCGGCAGCCAGGTGCATGCCGTGCACGGAGGCCGCGTGGTGTTTGCCGACTGGCTGCGCGGTGCCGGCTTGCTGGTGATCCTTGACCACGGCAACGGTTTTTTGAGTCTTTACGGTCACAACCAGACGCTGCTCAAGTCTGCGGGTGACGTGGTGAAAGCCGGTGAGTCCATCTCCACTGTCGGTAACAGCGGCGGGCAGGACACTCCAGCACTGTATTTCGCAATTCGTCAGCAGGGTCACCCGAGTGATCCGGCGCAATGGTGCCGCGCGCAAGGATAGGCGTTGAGTCACCTACATTAGGAGTTCGTTCGACATGCTGCATTTGTCCCGTCTTACCTCGCTGGCCCTGACGATCGCCCTGGTGATCGGCGCGCCTCTGGCGTTCGCTGCTCAACCGGCTCCGGCGGTCGCGCCTGCGGGCACTGCTGCGACTACCAAGGCGCCGCTGCCGCTGGAAGAGTTGCGCACCTTTGCCGAGGTCATGGACCGGATCAAGGCAGCCTATGTCGAACCGGTGGACGACAAGACCCTGCTGGAAAACGCCATCAAAGGCATGCTCAGCAACCTCGACCCGCACTCCGCCTACCTGGGCCCGGAAGACTTCGCTGAGTTGCAGGAAAGCACCAGCGGCGAATTCGGCGGCCTGGGCATCGAAGTCGGTGCCGAAGACGGTTTCATCAAGGTGGTTTCGCCGATTGATGACACGCCCGCCTCGAAGGCCGGCATTCAGGCCGGCGACTTCATCGTCAAGATCAACGGCCAGCCGACTCGCGGCCAGAGCATGACCGAAGCCGTGGACAAGATGCGCGGCAAGATCGGCCAGAAAATCACCCTGACCCTGGTTCGCGATGGCGGCACGCCGTTCGACGTGACCCTGTCCCGCGCCATCATTCAGGTGAAGAGCGTGAAGAGCCAGTTGCTGGAGTCCGGCTACGGCTACATCCGCATCACCCAGTTCCAGGTCAAGACCGGCGAAGAAGTCTCCAAGGCCCTGGCCAAGTTGCGCAAGGACAACGGCAAGAAGCTCAAAGGCATCATCCTCGACCTGCGTAACAACCCGGGCGGCGTGCTGCAGGCAGCGGTGGAAGTGGTCGACCACTTCATCACCAAGGGCCTGATCGTTTACACCAAGGGCCGCATCGCCAACTCCGAGCTGCGCTTCTCCGCCACCGGCAAAGACGAAAGCGAAGCGGTGCCGATGGTTGCACTGATCAACGGCGGCAGCGCCTCGGCCTCGGAAATTGTGGCCGGCGCCCTGCAGGATCAAAAACGCGCAGTGGTCATGGGCACGACCAGTTTCGGCAAGGGCTCGGTGCAAACCGTGCTGCCGCTGAACAACGACCGCGCGCTGAAGATCACCACGGCGCTGTATTACACGCCGAACGGCCGCTCGATCCAGGCCCAGGGCATCGTCCCGGACATCGAAGTGCGCAAGGCCAAGATCACCAGCGAGCAGGACGGCGAATACTTCAAGGAAGCCGATCTGCAAGGTCACCTGGGCAATGGCAACGGCGGCGCCGACAAACCGACCGGCTCCAGCGCCAAGGCCAAGGCGATGCCGCAGGACGATGACTACCAGTTGGCCCAGGCCCTGAGCCTGCTCAAAGGGTTGAGCATCACCTCCGGCCGCTGAGATGCGCCTGCGGTTGGTTCTCGGTCTGTTGTGCTGTCTGGCGGGTGTTGCTCACGCGGCGCCCGCCCCTCAAAAAGCCTACATCAGCCTGATCATCGATGACCTGGGGCAGAACCTGCCCCGGGATCGCCGCGTGCTGGCCCTGCCCGGCCCGGTGACCACGGCGATCATGCCCGACACACCCCACGCCACCGAATTCGCTCGCGAAGCTCATCGCGCCGGCAAGATCGTCATCCTGCACATGCCGATGGACCCCGCCACGGGGCCGTTCGCCTGGCATCCCGAGCTGCCCATCGAAGAGCTTGAGAAGCGCCTCGACGCGGCGTTCAAAATGGTCCCGTACACAAGCGGCATCAACAACCACATGGGCAGTCGCATGACCGCACAGCAACCCGCGATGGCCTGGTTGATGGCGGAGTTGCAGCGGCGGCACAAGTTCTTCGTCGACAGCCGCACCAGCGCGCAAACCGTGGCAGCGGCCGAAGCGCAGAAGATCGGGTTGGCGAGTGTTTCGCGGGATGTGTTTCTGGATGATGAGCGAACGGAAGCGGCGATCTTCACCCAGCTACAGACCGCGATCAATCTGGCGCACAAACAGGGTTCGGCGGTGATGATCGGGCATCCGTATCCGCAGACGCTGGCAGTGCTGGAGCGCGAATTGCCAAAGCTGAAAGCTCAGGGCATTGACTGGATTGATATCAAGTTGATGATCAGCGTGCGCAGCAACCGCGCAACGACTGCGCACGGCAAGGACGGCGTTTACCGCTAATCAACGGAACCACTGTAGGAGCCGGCTTGCCGGCGATGGCGGCCTCGAATCA
>NZ_JAGYFX010000005.1:0-121976 GCF_019946615.1 Pseudomonas sp. BF-R-01 | reverse complement strand
GTCAACACTCAACATCTATGTTGAATTTGGCATCGCCATCGCCGGCAAGCCGGCTCCTACAGGTTTATTTGGGTGGGTAATTGGCGAGTATCCGCCCGACCGTCTCACGTATTGCTGTGCTGCGGTCCGACGGGTTCGGCGTGCGGCTGAGGATTTGTTCGTCACTGCCGCGCCACACCAGTTTGCCGTCCTTGCCGTCGAGCAGGTCGATCTGGATGATCGCCACTTTGTAGCTGATGTTGCGGGTTTCGTTGTACATCGGCCCGCCCCAGTAGCCATTCCACGGGTTACCCCAAGCGCCGCCGTAGTTGGTGGTCACTTGTTGCTGACGGTCTTCGACGATCAGGTAGGTTTGCACGCTCACATCACCCTTTTTGCCCGCAGCGGCAGGACGAAGGCCACGCTGGTCCAGCTGATCGGCCACCGATTGGCGGATGCGCTGTTCGGTCAGGTCGCTCTTGATCCGTGGGTCATCGGGGCGATATTGCAGGGCGGGGTCTTTCCAGCTCCAGCTGCGATAGGCGGCAAAATCGCGGCTGGCGTCGAAGTCATGATTGACCTGGTTGGCGGCGCAGGCTGTCAGGAGCGCGGCCACTGCCAGTAAAACGAGACGGCGGAACATGATGATTCTCCGATTGAAGACATGAACCTGTGAAACGCTTCTTTTTTGCAGAAGCTAACTAGGAGGATACGCCGACATGGCCTTTTCCACAGCCTCCCGAATGGCATCGGCGCGTGCACTCTGGCTGCCTTTGTTGCTGGTTTCGGCGCTCGAACTCCAGACGGGTTGACCGCTTTGAGCATCGAACATGTCCACCTGCACCACCACGACCTGTTCCGAATAGGTGCGAACGATCGGCACCGTGTTGTACATGCCATAACCGCTGCCGTAGCGGTTGTAGCCGCCATACCCGCCGCCGTAGTAACCGTAGTCGTCCTGAACCTGCCGCAAGCGGGTTTCCAGATGCAGATTGGCGCTGACGAACAGGTCCGCCGGACGATTGTCGTGCAGCGGGCGCAAGCCGCGCTGATCGAGGGCGTTGCTCACGGCTTCGGCGACTTGCGCCGAGTCCGCCCACGCCGAACCCGGCGGCAGTTGCCCATTGAGCCAGGCCCAACTGCGGTAGCGGCCATAGTCACGCGGCGGGGCCGGATAGGCGCTGCGGTCGAACGTGTTGGCGGCCTCGGGCGGTGCCGGCGGCAAGGGGTTGGACGTCGCCACATAAGGGTTGCTGCCCTGGCAGGCAGCCAATCCCAGACAGATCACCAGTAACCCGGTACGACGTTTCATTTCGCGCTCCGATCAGACCGGCCGACAGATCCAGTGCAGGTAGCGCCCAAGCCCGGCAAAACTTGGGTGACGCCGGTGGGCCAGTTCCATTTCGAGCAAGTCCACCAGTTCGGCGCGGGCCTGAAACTCCACTGGCATGTAGTCGTGAAAAACCCGAACCCCGCTCTGGGTTTCGACCTGCCACAGACCTTCAAGTTGCACCGCCAATTCACGCGGATCAAGGGGTTGTTGCGGCGTCAGGCTTTGCTTTTCGCCGGCCATGTCGTTCTTGCGCATTTTGCGGAAGTGGCCCTTGAGCAGGTTGCGGTAGATCAGTGCATCGCGGTTGTAAAACGCCAGGGACAACCAGCCGTCCTGCTTCGTCAGTTGATGCAGTACCGGCAGAATCGCGTGGGGTTCGGCCAGCCATTCCAGTACGGCATGGCACAGCACCAGGTCATAGGGTTCGGTGAGCTGACCGAGCAGGTCCTGCCACGGCGCCTGAATAAAAGTGGCCGTCTGGCCTGCATCAGCAAAGCGCTGGCGCGCCCCTTCAAGCATGGGTTCGGCAGGTTCGGCCAGTGTCACGTCATGCCCGCGCTGGGCCAGCCACAACGACATGTGGCCCAGGCCGGCGCCGATGTCGAGTACGCGCAAGGGGCGGTCCGGCAGGGTTTCCGCCAGGTCGGCCTGAAGCACCGCCAGACGGATCGCACCTTTGGCACCACCGTAAATCTTTTCGGCGAAGCGGGTCGCCAGTTGATCGAAATGACGGTCGCTCATCAGCTGAACCTCCGTTCACTGTCCGCGAGTTTGCTGCGCACCACTTCATTCATGTCCAACCCCAACTCGCTGCACAGCAGCAGTAGATAGAGCACGATGTCGCCGACTTCCTGCCCGGCATGGGCGAGTTTGTCCGCCGGCAACTGGCGCGACTGGTCTTCGGTCAGCCACTGGAAGATCTCCACCAGCTCGGACATTTCCACGCTCGCGGCCATGGCCAGGTTTTTCGGGCTGTGAAATTGCCGCCAGTCATTGCGGTCACGGATGGCGTGCAGGCGTTCGGTCAGTTCAACAAGGTTCATCGGGCTCTCCTGAAGGCGTATAGCTTCGGGGGGATGGCCGGGGATGGCAAGTGGCGTTAGCTCCTGTAGGAGCAGAGCTTGCTCGCGATGGCGGTGTAAATGGCGGCATTTATGTTGGATGTTCCACCGCTTTCGCGAGCAAGCTCTGCTCCTACAAGTGCATCAACGAAGCAGAATCTTGCGTCATACTCATACGATTGCCGTATCGGGGAACTCGGCGCTGCGATGACTGGCCCAAGGCTCAACCACTTACATCAGGACGTTAACGACATGCAGGTAGACAGTTTTTTCGAATGGCTCGGCCAGGCGCTCGGCTCGGTCATCCGTTTTATCGTTGACGCCCTAAGCGGCCTGTTCAATCAGTTGAGCAACGCCGGTAGCAACTTCGTCGAAGGGTTGTCCAGCGCGCTGGGCATGGACACCTCGATCATCAGCATCATCGCGCTGATCCTGGGGCTGATGCTGTTGTGGTCGGCGATCCGGGCGTTCATGAATGCGTCGATCATCATGGGGATCATCTGGCTGCTGCTGGGGTTGTGGTTGCTTAGCTGGATAATCCACTGACACCACCAATCTCCTGTAGGAGCGAGACCGGCTTGCCGGTCTCGCTCCCACAATGGATCGGCGCAGATGCCGGATGTATCGCTACAATGCCCGCTCCCCAAGGAGCCTGCATGTCCAACCTGATTGCCGACTGGCGCGACCGCCCGACCCATCGCCGGGTCTGGGCGCTCGCCGCGCCCATGATTCTTTCGAACATTTCCGTGCCGCTGGTGGCGCTGGTCGACAGTACGGTGATCGGTCACTTGCCCCACGCCCATCAGTTGGGCGCCGTCGCGGTCGGGGCCAGTCTGTACACCTTTCTCGCATGGGCCATGGGCTTTCTGCGCATGGGTTCCACCGGGTTTGCCGCCCAGGCCGCCGGACGCGGGGATGGCGCGGCGTTGCGGCAGATCCTGTTGCAAGGCCTGTTGCTGGCCATGGGGCTGGCCATTGCCTTGGGTGCGCTGGGCATTCCGTTGAGCGGTGTCGCGCTGCACTTCATGCAACCTTCGGCGGAACTGGATCAACTGACCCGCGAATTCTTCCACACGCGATTGTTCGGTCTGCCTGCGGCGCTGGCCAGTTACGCGTTGGTCGGCTGGTTCCTCGGCACGCAAAACGCCCGGGCGCCGCTGGCGATTTTACTGAGCACCAACCTGGTCAACATTGCACTGAACCTGTGGTTCGTCCTCGGCCTGGAATGGGGCGTGGTCGGTGCGGCCCGGGCCTCGGTGATCGCCGAATGGACCGGCGCGCTGATCGGCCTGCTGATGACCCGCAAGGCACTGCGCGCCTACCCCGGTCACATCGCCTGGGCCGCGTTGGCGCTGTGGCAGAGTTGGCGACCGCTCCTGGCCGTCAATCGCGACATCTTCATCCGCAGCCTGTTGCTGCAATCGGTGTTTTTCCTGATCACCGTACAAGGTGCGCGGCTGAGTGACGCCACGGTCGCCGCCAACGCGTTGCTGCTCAATGGTTTGCTGCTGACGGCCCACGCGCTCGACGGGTTGGCCCATGCCGTGGAAGCGCTGTGCGGGCACGCAATTGGCGCCCGCGACCGGGACGCCCTGCGCCGTTCATTGGTCGTCGCTTGCGGATGGTCGTTGTTGGCGAGCCTGGGGTTTGCCGTGCTGTTCCTGTTTGCCGGGCACTTGTTCATCGAGATGCAGACCGACATTCAGAACGTACGCGACACGGCGTTCATCTACCTACCCTACCTCGCCGCCCTGCCGTTGATCGCGGTCTGGAGCTACTTGCTCGACGGGCTGTTCATCGGCGCAACCCGCGCCCGGGAGATGCGCAACGGCATGCTGCTGACCGTGATCCTGCTGCTGCCATTTGCCTGGGCGCTGCAAGGTTTGGGCAACCACGGGCTGTGGATAACTTTTCTGTTGTTCATGGTGTTGCGCAGCGCGACCCTCGGCACAATCGCCTGGGTGCTGCGCAACAACGATGGCTGGTTCGCGGGTCGGGTTCATTGAGGCTGATTGTTCTGCCAGCATTTGCGCAGGCTATCGAGACGCTCCTGCTGCGTGAGCCCCGACAACGGCTGCATCAGCGAAGCGCGGGGGTTCTGCAGGCGCAGCCATAACCAGCCATCAAGCACCGGCCGCTCGCTGAAACCCAGCGCCAGCCCTTCCTGCACATGGGACCACAGGCGGCTGAAATCGGCCCCGATAGATTGGCTCCAGTGCCAGGCATGCTGCTCCAGCAGGCAGGTTTGCAGGGTTTCGCGCTGACGTGAACTGAGGCTTTCTTCGACCGCCAGCGGGCTGACGGCGAGCCCCGGGTTGAGCAACTGCTGCCAGCCCTCGCTGCCGATCGCGCGATCGGCCCAGGACCCGCCGAACCAGTGCAACTGGCTGATCGGGCCCAGCCAGCGACTCAGTTCCCGGGCATCACAGGCATCGAAAAAGTAACTGGCCGTGTTCGGGTTGTAATAACTCAACAAGGCCCGATGGTGCAGCCCGCAAGAGACGATGAGCATGCGGCGCAAATGCTCCAGCAACTCTGAGGACGACACCTCGCTGACGATCAGCAAGCCACGCCAGACCTGCGTTTGGCTGTAGCACAACTCGGCCAGTGCCGGGCACGTTCGAAGGTCGATGAGTACCGGGCCGTCTTCGCGCAGTGCCTGCAGTTCGGTGCTCTCGAACAACCAGAACCACTGGGCCTGCGCGAACACCTGATGCAGTGTTGCGCTCGCTTGAGCTGCACTCGGGACATCCAGCAACAGCCATTGCGGGGTTGCGCCAATCATGCCGCACCGCTCTGGCCAAACAGCGTCGCCGCCCGGCAGGTGCAAAGCGCCTGCGGGCAGTGACTGAAGCTGCCGCCGCCGGGCAACAGGCACAACACCACCAAGGGTTCGCCCGAGCGCAGGAGTTCCAGCAAGCCGTCATGGGGTGATCCGTCCTCAGTCGGGCTGGGCTCCTCAACCTCTTCGAGCGACGACGGCGCGTGAAGAAACCCGCAAATCAGCGGCTGATCCGGATCGCCCTCGATAAAGCTCACCACCACTTCGGTCCCTTCGCTCAGCGCCGAGGCGGTCGGCCCTTCCAGCTCAGCCGCCAACGGCAGCCAACAATGACTGGGCGTCGCGCCTTCGCCCTGATAGAGCCAGTCAAACTGCACGGCAATCGGTCTGGAAGGATCGGGCAGAGGCTCATCGACGTCGACCACCCAGGCTCGTTGCAGGCTGTGCATCCGTGGTTTCACCGCGCAATGCGGCGAGACGAAAGGCAACTCCCAGTGAATCGCACGGATCTGGTTGCTGTACGGGACCAATGGATCCTGACTGCCCTGATGGTCGACATGGGTCAGCAACCACGGATGATTCCAATCGGCGACCGGATGGCCGGACAACGGCATCAACTGACCGCTGTGCAGCGTCGGCAGGTCCGTGCAACCTTCGGCACTTTGCGCGGTGCGTTGCTCTGCCTGAAGCTGAAACCGGCGCACTGCAGGAGAAGCTTGCCCGACCGCGAACACCGCGTTTTCGCCGAGACGAAAATGCCCGTGGCCGTCACCGAACACCACGCAATGCCCATCGCTCTGATGCTCGAAATGGTAGTGAAGGCGTTCCTGGGCACACAGACGCTGGAGAAACTGCAGATCCGATTCCCGATACTGCGTGCAGAAATCACGGGGCGGGTAATCGCCAGTCAATTCGAAGCGTCGGTCCTTACCGGTAATGCCGTGTTCCTTGAGCACCTGGCTGAGGATCTCGGGCACCGACAACGTACTGAAAATCCGCTGGCTGAAACGCTGGGACAGGCACGTAAGCTTCGGCCCCAGACGCACGTGGCAAAGTCTGACGCTCGGGCCATGGTCACGCTGGACCAGTTCATGCAGTTGGCCATGGAAAGTGCTGCCCTCTGGCCCGAAATGCAAAGCGGCCGGACGGTACAGCAGGCTCGCGAGGTCCAGCATCGGGTCATTGATCAGCAGATCCACATCGAACACAAAGGGCTCGCTGATCGCTTCTCTACCGGTAAAGGCCAGGACTTCGAAAGGGTCGGGCAGACCGGCTACATCCAGACGAAATGAAGGTTCGTTGACTGGATCGAACATCGGCGATTCTCTACAGGAGGGGCGGCCGGGGATTCTCGCCGAGAGACATGGCCGAGTAGAGTGCCGAAGTACAACTTAGGAAATGGCCTACGCGAAAAGAAGACCATATGGCTTTGATAGCCGGGAGTGTGGGACGTTTCGCTTGAAAACAGAGAACCGCCGCACCAGGTCATCTGAAATTTCCGCAGCGCGCGGAACATTTTCAGACAACCTGGCGAGAACGGCGACTTACCTCAGGAAGACAGGTAAGACGAACGGGTCAGACCCAGACGCAGGGCGTCGAGGAACTGGGTGCGCTCGGCCGCGCTGATGCGCGCACTGGCGCACTTGTCGCGGTAGTGGGTCATCAGCTCTTCCGGCGACAAATGCACGTAACGCAGCATGTCTTCGATGGTGTCGTGGGTTTCGATACCCGCGTGGTACACACTGCCGTCGGCATTCTGGTAGATATTCACCGAGTCGGTGTCACCGAACAGGTTGTGCATGTCGCCAAGAATTTCCTGGTAGGCGCCGACCAGGAAGATCCCCAGCAGGTAGTCTTCACCCTCATTCAGAGCGTGCACGGGCAGGCTGGTCTCGATGCTCTGCTCGTCGACGTATTGCTTGATCTTGCCGTCGGAGTCGCAGGTCAGGTCTTGCAGCACCGCGCGGCGCAGCGGCTCTTCGTCGAGACGGTGCAGCGGCAAGATCGGCAGGACCTGGCCGATGGCCCAGGTATCCGGCAGGCTCTGGAATACCGAGAAGTTGCAGATGTACTTGTCGGCCAGCTTGTCGTTGAGTTCGTCGAGCACTTGACGATGCGAACGCTGACGCGCCTTCAACGAGTTGTGCAGGCGACGGCACACGGCGAAGTAGCATTGCTCGGCCAGGGCTTTTTGCGCCAGGGTCAGCTTGCCGTCGGCGTACTGGGTGGCCACGTCGCTCATGTAGTGGGTGGCGCGCCAGTAGGTTTCGGTGACCATTTCGATATCGGTCGGGCCGAGCAGGTCAACCAGCCACTGCACGGTTTCCGGCAGCTCTTCCTTGTTGTCGATCTTCGGCACGTCGTCGTTGTGTTTTTCAACGTCGGTGACTTGCACCACCAGCATCGCGTGGTGGGCGGTCAGGGAACGGCCGCTTTCGGAGAAAATGTTCGGGTGCGGCAGGCTCTGCGCGTCGCAGAACTCCTTGAGCATCCCGACCACGACACCGGCGTAATCGTCCATGTCGTAGTTGATCGAGCTGGCGTTACGCGAGTGCGTGCCGTCGTAGTCGACGCCCAGACCGCCACCGACGTCGATGTGGTCAACCGGCAGGCCGAGGTTGCGCAGTTCGCCGTAGTAACGAATCGCTTCCTTGAAACCGTGCTGGTAGTCCGCCAGGTTGGCGATCTGCGAGCCCATGTGGAAGTGCAGCAGACGAATGCCCTGGTCCAGACCCGCCGCGCGGAAACGCTCGACCACCGACAGCAGTTGCGCCGCCGACAGACCGAACTTGGATTTCTCGCCACCGGTGTCCGCCCACTTGCTCGAAGCCAGGGACGACAGGCGCACGCGCAAGCCGACCTGCGGCTTGACCTTCAGCGAGGCGGCTTCTTCGATCACCAGGCCGACTTCGGATTCTTTCTCGATCACGATGAACACGTTGTGGCCAAGCTTCTGGCCCATCAGCGCCAGCCGAATGAACTCGCGGTCCTTGTAACCGTTGCACACGATGGTGCCGCCCTTCGGCGCCAGTGCCAGCACGGCCAGCAGCTCAGGCTTGGAGCCAGCTTCCAGGCCGATGGACACGTTCTGCGTGGCGATGATGTTTTCGATCACCGCTTCTTGCTGGTTAACCTTGATCGGGTACAGCGCGGTGTACTTGCTCTGGTATTCCAGGCGCTCGATGTTGGCATCGAAGGCGCCGGTCAGCTGACGCACGCGGTCTTGCAGAATGTCCGGGAAACGCACCAGCAGAGGCAAGGACAAGCCACTTTTACGCAGCTGGTCGACTTGCTCGAACAGGTCGATAGGCGAACTGGCCGGACCGTTCGGACGAACCTCGACGCGACCGGCGTCATTGATCGCGAAATACCCGGCCCCCCAATGGCGAATCCCGTAAACACTGCGGCTGTCCGCAACTGTCCATTGGCTGCCATCGTCTTTGCGTGTGCGTCGTACGGACATTGAAGTCCCCTATAAAGAAGTCATAGAGCGTCGCCTGGGTTCAGGCCGGCGCAGTCTAAAGGATGAAAATGACGGTTCGTCAACGAGGGGATAGACCTCGCTGACCGCAGTGAGTTTAGAAACCGGTCAGAACAGGCTCTGTGAAAACCATGTAGGCGACGCCAGGCCAGAAGAAGTCAGGACCGGGTCAAGCCGAGGGTGGTTTTCACAGAGGCTGCTAGCCGCCGGACTTCTTTGCCTTGAAACCGAGTTTGATCAGCTCGCCCAACAACAGCTCGACATGATCGCCCTGGATCTCAATGATTCCGTCTTTCAACGCCCCACCGGTGCCACAGCGTTTCTTCAACGTGGTGGCCAGGTCCTTGAGCGCGTCTTCAGCCAACGGCACGCCGGTGATGGTGGTCACCGTCTTGCCGCCACGGCCCTTGCTTTCGCGACGCACGCGAGCGATGCCGTCGCCGGCCGGGATAACGGTCTGTTTGCAGATACAGGCGTCCACCGGCTTACTGCAATCCGGGCAATGACGACCTGCGTCGGTGGAAAATACCAGGCCACCAAGGGCGGCGAAGGATGCGGCTTTTTTGGCCACCGGCAATCCTCTTGGGAGGACAAAGACTGGTCGCGGCAACCTGGGCAGGTGCCATCGACCGCGAAGCCCCACTCAGGCAGGGGCAGCGCTACTGAACCGAAACAACCCTGTAGGAGCGAAGCTTGCTCGCGAAGAACGCAAGGACGATGCGTACAATCTGGATGCACGCGTTATCGTTAACGTCCATCGCGAGCAAGCTTCGCTCCTACAAAGAGCAATACGGTTCAGCTTGAAAAGGTCGCGCAGTGTAACGGCAAAAAGCCGACTTGCTAAGAGCCAATCGGCGCCAATTTATGCCTCTTTTGCGACGTCCCCGCCACGAGCCCGGAGATAGCGCTTCAACGCGGCCAGAGAGTCCGGGCAGTAAGGCTTTTCGTCGATTTCCCGAAGCACTTCATCGATTGGCAAAAAGCGCGCTTCGAGCACCTCTTCCGGTTGCAGGATCAACGGGCCGTCCCACACCGCCGAAAACGCCGAACACCACAAACGATTGCCGGTGTCTTCGAAGAAAAAATGATCATGGGCAGTGAGTTCCACCCCGCTCACACCCAACTCTTCTTCAAGCTCGCGGGCGGCCGATTCGGCGTAGGTTTCGCTGGCGAGCACCATGCCCCCCGCCGCCACGTCCCAGTACCCCGGATAAATCGCTTTGCTCAGGGTGCGCCGGTGAACGCAGAGTTCACCAGCCGAATTGAACAGCATGATGTAGGTACCGCGTCCGATCAGCCCGCGCTCGCGCAGGTCCGAGCGGACCAGTGCACCGAGCAGGTTGTCCTGCTCGTCGACCCAGGCGATCTGTTCGGCATCCGAGGCCGCGCGGTGGGCGGCCTCTCTCGCGTTATCGACCATGACTCAGCCCTGATTGAGCAGTTGACGCAAATCGATCACTGCGGCGTTGGCCCGGGAAATGTAATTGGCCATGACCAGCGAGTGGTTGGCCAGTACGCCGAAGCCGCTACCATTGAGAATCATCGGGCTCCAGACCGGTTCCTGCGACGCTTCCAGTTCACGAATGATCTGGCGAACGCTGACGGTCGCGTTCTTCTTCGCCAGCACATCGGCGAAGTCGACTTCGATGGCACGCAGCAAGTGGGACAAGGCCCAGGCCTGACCGCGAGCCTCATAGAACACGTTGTCGATCTGCATCCACGGGGTTTCGACGATTTCCTCGTCAACCTGTGGCACCTGGCCCGGCGCGACCACTTCGGTCTTCAGCGCGGTGTTCAGTTTGACCCGGCCAACGCTGGCCGACAGGCGTTGCGACAGCGAACCCAAACGAGTGCCCACATCGCCCAGCCAGTTGTTCAGGTTGTCGGCACGGGCATAGAACAGCGCGTTTTTCTGCAAAGGATCGGACAGGCGCGCCTGATAGCGGCTCAGGGAATTGATGCCTTCCTGATACTCGGACTCGCTGGAGGGCAGCACCCAGCTTTTATTGTCAAAGTTGAAACGCGGCTCGGCTTTCGCCAGATCGGCGTCTTCGGCCGATTGCGACTGCGAACGGGCGAAGTCTTTGCGCAGCGCCCGCGTCAGATCGCGGACCTGGACCAGCACGCCATATTCCCAGCTCGGCGTGTTGTCCATCCACAGGCCCGGCGGGAAACGGTCGTTGGAGATATAGCCGCCCGGTTTGGTCAGCAAGGTATCGGCGACGGTCTTGAGCGTTTCGACCGTGGTGTAGCCGATGACCATTTGCTTGCCTTCTTTCTCGGCCGCCACTTGAGCATTCTGTTGTACCGGGAACAGCGCCGGCTCCTGGCTCCAGTACCAGCCAAGCACAAAGGCCACAATCAGATAGAGGCCGATCAGCGTGGCCAGCGCCCGACTGAACAAAAGGCCACCGATGTAACTGCGGGTAGCCGATTTCGGTTCAGCGGCACGTTCAGGCGCGCTGCCCGCGCGGTTCTTCCAGTCCAGCATGGCGATATCCTTTCAATCACTTGAGTTCATCGGTTCGACCACAACCATACAACAACGTGCCTTTGCCCGGCACCCGTCGTCGGGTTATCCGCAGAAATTAGCGTCAGGTCTGTGACAACCGTACGCCGATGAATTCTAGTCGCCCTGCCAGGGTTAAACGCCAGCGACCTTCATTGAAATTTGCTGGACTTCAGCCGAAATAAAAAGATGCGCAATGCCCTTGCCGTCGGTCCTGCGTGGCGCCGTGTCCCCATCCACCGTCGCGATGTAGTGATGAAGCGCCAGCGGCTCACCCGTTACGCTGTCTACGAGGCGAAAGACCCTTGGCGTTCTCGACGGCTGAACAGGCGGATTTAGCATCAGCTCCATTACCTTTGGATCAAAGGTCCTCTCCGGCATTACCCAGTCAGCGTAATCGGCTTCAGGCCCGACCAACCGCCATTCTCCCCGCTCGATCGGGTCGAGCACCTCGCTCTCGATATCGATCAACAGGCCGGCACGCAACTCGTCCATTCCATCGATAAGCTGCCGATCTTGCAGCGCCTGGCGCACAAGCTCCAGCGCTTGCTCACTGGGCCAGGCATGTTGACGCTCCCATTCGGACAGATCGAGCTCGTTGACCAACCTCATCCCGACACCTCAGTGCTCCACTCATCGGAACCCATGGTTCGACTGACTTCATGCCGCCAGTAGATGCGCCGGTAACTGAAATGGACTTTCTCCACTTGAGTGAGGTGAGCGGTACCGGGATCCTGGCAATGCGGCATGAGCACTTCAGCGCCGATGATCACCGCGTCTTCCAGTTCCATCGTATAAAAGTGTTCCTGGATTCCCTGAGCCGAGGAGCGATACCACTCGACGCGGCATATTTTTAGCAATTCTCCAGAACATAAAGCGTTGTTGATCAGCGGAGTCGCTTTGTCGATGGCCTTGGTGACGATCAAGGGTTTGTGCATCCGACGACCTGCGCCCGACCCTTTCGGTACGAAGATCCCGTGGCTCAGGGCCTGGATCATGATTTGGTCCTCACGCCCCTTTTGATAAGTGTTACCCACCGATGCCTCAGTAAAAGCACCAGCGCTGATCAGGCCTTGGTGTTCGCCGTGGAGGGTCATGAAGGCGGGGGTTGGCATGGTGGGGCTCCTTTGGTTTTTTTGGGAAACAAGGGGGTGAGCGGGATGGATTGATCCAATTCGATTAGAGCGTCTTCATCCCCATCTTCTGCGAAAGGCGTCCACGGTTTGCTGATCGACAGTGTGATGAGGTAGCGCTCTTCATCAGGCCGTTGGTCGTATTTGAAACGGTGGACGTACATCAAGACTTGATATTTTTTGCCGGCCTTCCAGTAAACCGAGCCTCCTTTGTCTCGCAGCTGCGCTCGCCATTCAGGCGTGTCGGCAAAGGGTGGATAGCGTGTCCTACCGGCCACCCTCCATCCCCCTCCGCGCCACTGGTCTTGTAAATCCAGCGCTACTTCCAGGGCACCATCGAGCAGTAGTGGCTCGATCTGCGGGGACATGCGGATACCGAAAATGATGTTGTCGTCAAATCCGACACTAAAGAAGCGCGCGGCGGGAGTGGTGAACCCAAATTTCGGGTCGACGAACCGCAATTTCGCATCGGTCATGGGGATACCGGACCAGATATGTCCGCGTATCTCCGGACTAAAGGGGGCTGAAGAATTTCTGCGTAGATCTTCATACGTCCCGCCTATTTCCAGGACGATTTCGGGTTCATCCCACAACGGTTGCCTCAACTGATGTATGGCAGCCCATATCAAGGCACTCAGAAGTAGAAGGCAGGCACAGCAGCGCCAGCCGAATAACCGTGGTTGCAGAGTCATAGCCCGAGACTGCTCAATGCGATTTCGTTGATCGACCGTTCTAACGCATAACGGTTGTGGTCACCGAGCATCTGATCAAAACGCGCTGCAGCCTGGAGAACGAATGCCATTCGCTGCGTGATGTCGGACAAGTCCGCCAACGGGTTGTCGCCAAAATCGATGGTGCGCCCATCCTCGACACGTTGGCATTGACTGGTAAGCGTCAACTCAATTGCCTGCGCAACGCCTGAAGGAAACCCCGTGACGTAGGAAGCGTGGTTGGCACGCAGCAACGCCACCAATTGACGGTTCTGGTAAATCGTCGGTTGGAGGATATTGTTCTGCTCATGCCGCGCCAAATGCTCAACACTTGCGGCGATGTCTCCGTCCTCTATCGCCTCAAAGCCCAGCAAAATTTCGAAGTGAGCCACCCCGAACTTCAGCGTTTCCTCCCCCGCTGGCCACAACACCGGGAACTTCGGATGCCCGTAAATTCTCTTCCGGGCGTCCAGGCACTTCTTCAACTCCCTCAAACCCCGTTTCGCATAAAACTCATGCAACGGAAAAACATCCAGAAACAGCGTGGTATTCCCCAGCGCCATCATGTCGTGCACATGCCGGAACTGTTGTTGCACCAACGACAAATCCTCATCCGCAGAACGAAAATCCACAGAGGGCACCGGATTGCGCGCATCCGCTTCCTTATAGTCACGCAACTCTTGCGCCTGCCCGGCCATCCTGTCCGGCGTCAGCAAACCGTGCTCTCGACGACTGTCACGCATACGCTCCCGCGACTCATGCTCTTCACGGATCAGTTCGATGCTGTCCGCCGCGTGAAGCAACCCGCAGCCCACCTGCTTGGAGGCAAACGCCGCCAGCCCGGCCCATTGAAACCTGGAATCGTGCAACCAGAGTCGAGCGTACGCAGCGTTGATAACGCGGTTGCGCTCGACAGGGTCGGCAATCAATACCCCTCCAGGTGCGACGATGTCCTCCGCCTCCCGCTGGTAGTGTCGCCATAGGCACGCGCACGTCAGAATCGGGACGTCGGTAACAAAAGTCTTGCTCCCATAGAGCAGTTCCTCTTTGCATTCACAATCAGCAACGGGGGTGCTGTTGTGATTCAGGCGCTGCTCGTCGCTGGGATGTTCTTTGAAACACTGGGTCATGATGGGCCGATGGCATCTAAGGGTTTCCCTGACACCCTACCAGCCGAAAATCCGGTTCAAGTCTGCCGGCGAAAAATCAGAACTCCCTGACAAGTAACGCTCGCCGGGATGACAGACGATTCGCGAAAACAGGCAGGAGAGGCCCTGATCATGGGTAATGTCAGATCACCGACACACATTTTCAGACCCGCCAGTCAGAAACTGAATGACGTCGCATTGCAGATTATTGACATACGACACTCATGCGACTGAAAAGAGGTGCTAGCATAGAGCCACCAGTCGATCTCAGCATGCACCCTAACTAGTAGTCAGGATATGACCGAGCCAGAAGACCCCAGCCGTGAGCGCCTCAAGCACCACTTTGCCCAGCGGGTAATTCATCAGGCACGTCAAATTCTTGAGATCTGGCAGCGCCTGCAACGCAGTGAGTGGTCCACCACCGACTTATCGGAATTGAGTGAAGCCAACCTGCGCCTGCTGCGTTTCGCCGAGCGCTTCGAACAACCGGAACACACGCAATTGGCACGCCACATCGGCCAGTCGCTGGAGGCTGTCGACGCCAATCGCGGACGCCTCAGCAGCGGCCTGATCACTGACCTCAATCGCTTGATGCAGCGCCTGTCGCGTACCGGCCTGCGCCATGGCGATCAGCTCGAACAAACCTTCCTGCCGCCGTTGCGCAAGCCGATCTACGTGATGCTGCAGGATCACGACCGTGCCGAGCGACTGGCCAAACAACTGGAATTTTTCGGCCTCAGCGCCCAGTCCCTCGACAGCGTGTCGGCGTTTCGCTCCTCGATGGTCGAGCGTTTGCCTGCCGCGATTGTCATGGACGTGGACTTCAGCGGCCCCGGTGTCGGCCTGAAACTGGCCGCCGAAGCCCAGGTCGGCCTGGATGAACCGTTGCCGTTGCTGTTTTTCAGCCTGCTCGAAACCGACACCCCGACCCGCCTCGCCGCCGTGCGTGCCGGTGGCCAGGAGTTTCTCACCGGCACCCTCGAAGCCTCGAGCCTGCTGGAGAAAATCGAAGTCCTGACCTGCGTCGCGCAGTACGAACCTTATAAAGTGCTGATCATCGACGATTCCCGCGCCCAGGCCTTGCACACCGAGCGCCTGCTCAACAGCGCCGGGATCGTCACGCGCACCTTGATCGAGCCGATCCAGGCCATGGCCGAACTGGCGGATTTCCAGCCCGACCTGATCATTCTCGACATGTACATGCCGGCCTGCACCGGTACGGAACTGGCCAAAGTGATCCGCCACAATGACCGCTATGTCAGCGTGCCGATCATTTACCTGTCGGCCGAAGACGACCTGGACAAGCAGCTCGACGCCATGAGTGAGGGCGGCGACGACTTCCTGACCAAAC
This sequence comes from Pseudomonas sp. BF-R-01, assembly GCF_019946615.1. Lineage (NCBI taxonomy): Bacteria > Pseudomonadati > Pseudomonadota > Gammaproteobacteria > Pseudomonadales > Pseudomonadaceae > Pseudomonas > Pseudomonas sp. BF-R-01. Next base: position 106,489 of record NZ_JAGYFX010000005.1, on the reverse strand, counting down.
CGATCAAGCCCCGGCACCTGATCACCACCGTGCGCAACCGCGCGGCGCGGGCGCGCAATCTGAAAGCGCGGATGGTCCGCGACAGTCTCACCGGGCTGTACAACCACACCCACATTCTGCAATTGCTCGAAGACTGCAGCTTCCGCGCCCGCCGCGAGAGCAAGCCGCTGAGCTTTGCGATGCTCGACATCGACCACTTCAAACGGGTCAACGACAGCCACGGGCACCCCATGGGCGACCGTGTGATCAAGAGCCTGGCGCTGTTTCTCAAGCAACGATTGCGCAAGACCGATTTCATCGGCCGCTACGGCGGTGAAGAGTTTGCCATCGTCATGCCGGACACCGATATCGAAGCGGCCTGTAAAGTCCTCGACGAAATCCGTCAGCGCTTCGCCGAAATCCATTACCCCGCTCAGCCCCAGGACCTCTGGTGCACGTTCAGCGCCGGGGTGGTCGAGCTGTGCGAAGACTCCGACGGCCTGATGATGGCCAGTCAGGCGGACGAGGCGCTGTACCGTGCCAAGCATGCCGGACGCAACCGTGTACAAGCCGCACGGACGTCAAAGCAAAGTGCCACTTTTTCATCGGAATCGACCCATTCAGTCATAACCCTGTAACAGAAACGCAATAACTTCAGGCACTTACCATTTCGCCGTTGGTAGTCCCTTGATGCGTCTGAAGCTGCTGACCAATCTCAATACCCTCCTTCTAGTCGCCGTGTGCGTGGCCCTCGGCGCCACGCTTTGGTGGTCGCAAAAAGCCCTGGAGCGCCCCTATCTGTTGATGGAGCGCTACCTCGGGTTGTCCCAGCAATTCCAGAATGAAGTGGCGCGTAACATCGAGGATTACCTGGCCAGCGGCGATGCCTTGCGCCTGAGCAGCGCCAGCCAAGCCATCGACGGCCTGCAAAAGGAACTCGCCGAGCTACCGCCGACGCTGGCCGACAGCTTGCGCCCGAGCCTGTCGAACCTGGATGAATTCAGCAAAACCGACCTGTTGGCCGCTGGCAAACTCGCAGGCGATCCTCAGGCGCTGTTGCTGCAAGCCGAACGCGAACTCGGCGCCAGCCTCGACCAGTTGAGTCAATACGCCAGCAGCAACGCGAACTATCTGACGCCATTGCTCGCGGCCTCCCAACACCTGGGCAAACTCTCTTTGGCGCGGGACAAACTGGTCAGCAGCGGCCGCAGCGAACTGGCCGCCGATGTCGAGCGCGAAGTCACCAACATCCGCACGCAAGCCGAGCTTCTGAACGCCTTGCCGCTCTTGGGCGTGACCAGTAAAAGTGAATCGGGCACCGACGATTTCGCTGCAATGATGGGCCTGGAGAACACCGAAAAAACCGTTGCGGAAGATGCCGGCGTCGGCCTCAAACGCGAGCTCAACAGCCTGCTCACGCGCTATCCCGCAGAGCTTGCGCGAACCCGCGAGCAGATCCAGAAACGCGCCGACCTCAGCGCCGCGACTCACCAGAAAATCGCTGCCGTGCAACAGTCCATCGCCGGGCTGGAACCGGTGGTCCGTGCCCAGCACGGGCAGATCCAGAGCGAAGTGCGGCTGATGCAAGGGGTGATGATCGGCCTGATTCTGCTGATCGCATTACTCATCGACACCCTGCAGCGGCGCCTGGCCCGGACGCTGACCAACCTCGCGCCGGCACTCTCGACCTGGGCCGAAGGCGACTTCAGCCGCGACATCGAATTGGGCAAGACCAATCGCGAACTGCATGACATCCAGGCCTCGCTCAATCGACTGCGCGCCTACCTCGTCGATCTGGTCGGAACCATTCGCCTCAACGCCGAGCAGGTTGCCGGCAGCAGCCGCACCCTGGCCGAGTTGAGCAATGATTTGCACAGCGGCGCCGAACATCAGGCGGGTGACACCGCGCTGATCCGCGACTCCCTCGGTGAACTGGAAGCGACCATTCAACAAGTCGCCGGCGATGCCAGCCAGGCTGCCGACGCCAGCCGCCATGCTGGATTGGCGGTGGAACATGGACAGAAAGTCATCGGTTTGAGCCTCACCGGGCTGCATGCGCTGGTGGGCGAAGTACAAAGCAATGCACAGATGATCGAACACCTGGCCGAGGAGTCCGCCACCATCGGCGGCGTGCTGACGGTGATCCGCTCGATTGCCGACCAGACCAACCTGCTGGCCCTGAACGCCGCCATTGAAGCAGCCCGCGCCGGGGAAATGGGACGCGGGTTTGCCGTCGTGGCGGAAGAGGTTCGGTCATTGGCGCAGCGCACCGCAGGCGCTACGGCGGAGATCCAGAACTTGATCGCCGGGCTGCAGACAGCGGCCCGAGAGTCGGTGGAAGGCATGCGCGCGCAGGTTGAACACGCGGAGGCGACGGCCAACCAGGCCCAGGCGGCTGATGGCGCGCTGGATAAAATCGTCGGGGCGATCCAGACGATTTCAGACACCGCCGTTCGCATTGCCGATGTCACGGCTCAGCAGAGCGGAGCTGTCAGCGAAATCCGCGATCACAGTGAGCGGATTCACCAATTGGGCGGGGATAACTTGCTGCGTATCGGTGAGGGGCGTGAGCAAGGCGAGCATTTGTTGGTGTTGGGCGGGCGGTTGCATACGGCCGTTCAGGCATTCCGCGTCTGACAGACCACCACATACCTGTAGGAGCGAGGCTTGCCCGCGAACCAGACGACACGGTTTATCGGGCGAACCGTGTCATCGTTCTTCGCGGGCAAGTCGGATCGCCGCACCGCTCGCTCCTACAGGGGCGGGGCAATCCGTGCAACTGTCCGCTATCATGCCCCCAATTCCGATACGCGAGATCGTCATGCGCCGTTTGCTCTGCCTGCTGCTTTTAGTGCTCGCCCTGCCGGCCACCGCCGCCGGTTTGCTGGAGAGTCGACCCAGTTCCACCCTGGGCTCGATCAACAACAGCGCCGACTTCCTGCCGGTGCGCGAAGCCTTTCAACTGAGCCTGATAGACAGCACGCCACAATCGATCAAGCTGCGTTTCGTCGCCACCGAAGGTTATTACCTCTACCGCCATCGCTTTCAGTTTCGCGCCGACCCTGCCGAGATCGTAGTCGGCCCGGCACAGCTGCCCAAAGGCGAGCAGAAACACGATGAATACTTCGGCGACGTCGAGGTTTACCACGGGATTCTCGATGTCGAACTGCCGCGCAGCGATCAACGCGCCTTCACGCTGGCGGTGACCTATCAAGGGTGTGCCGACAAAGGCCTGTGCTATCCGCCCGAGACCGAACGCCTGAGTATCGACGGCAGTGGCGGCGCCACCACGAGTTGGAGCTGGCGGGAGCTGGCATTGTTCTTCCTTGCGGGCCTTGGCCTGACCTTCACCCCTTGCGTGCTGCCGATGCTGCCGATCCTCTCCGGCGTGGTGTTGCGCGGCCAGGTGGGTGGCTTGCGCGGCTTCAACCTTTCGCTCGCTTACGTGCTGCCGATGGCCGCCTGCTTCGCCCTGCTCGGTGCGTTGATGGGGATGTTCGGCGCGCAGCTCAACCTTCAGGCGCGGCTGCAATCGGCGTGGGTACTGGTGCCGTTCGCAATGTTTTTTGCGCTGTTTGCCCTGGCGATGTTCGGTGTCTTCGAACTCAAGTTGCCGCACGCGATCAGCAGTCGGCTGGACCGAATTGCCGGGCGCACCGAAGGCGGTTCGTTGTGGGGCGCGGCGGTGCTGGGCGTGGTTTCCAGTCTGTTGGTTTCACCCTGCGTCTCGGCACCGCTGGCCGGCGCGCTGCTGTACATCAGCGCCAGTGGCGATGCGTTGGGCGGCAGCTTGAAACTGTTCATGCTCGGCCTCGGCATGGGCGCACCGCTGTTGCTGGTGGCCACTGGCGGCGCCGCCTGGCTGCCGAAAAGCGGACCATGGCTGGTCTACGTGAAAAACGCGATTGGCGTGTTGTTGCTGGGTCTGGCGATCGGCCTGCTCAGTCGCGTGCTGCCGGGGCAGATCACTTTGTTGCTGATCGGCTTGCTGGCCGGCGGTGTCGGTTTGTTCATGGGCGCGCTGGAGTTCGTCTACAAACCTCCGCGAAAACGCCTGGGCCAGTTGCTCGGGATGTTCCTGCTGTTTTATGCACTGGCCTGCTGGTATGGCGCCTTCAGTGGCCAGACCGATCCGTTCAACCCGATCGGCCAGCCGCGTGTCGTCAGCAGCAACGAGCAATCGCAGAACACCAGCGACTGGCAAACCGTCACGACTCCGGCCGAACTCGATCGCGTCCTCGCCGAAGCCAAATCCTCCGGCACCCCGCTGCTGCTCGACTGGTACGCCGACTGGTGCATCAGCTGCAAAGTCATCGAACACAAAGTGCTTAACGACGCGCAGGTCGTCGAACGCCTCAAGGGGTATCGGCTGATTCGCTTCGACATCACCGCCAGCAACGCCGAGCAACGCGCCCTCCTCGACCGCTACACACTATTCGGCCCACCGGCGCTGATGTTTTTTGGCAAGGACGGTGTCGAACGCACCGATGTACGAGTGATCGGCGAAATCAGCGCCACGGACTTCGCCGAACGTGTATCGAAAGCAAATGACCGGATTTAATCACCCGGTCACATATTTCGCGCAAACATCGGCCATCGTGCTGGCTATTGCATAGAACTGGACAGTCACAAAGGCTTTGCGGCATAGTCGCCGGGTTCTGACAAATGCACACGGATAACGAGGAACAGCAGATGGCGACCCTATTGGTTCTGCACGGCCCCAACCTGAACATGCTCGGCACCCGTGAACCGGGCACCTATGGCGCTACGACACTGGCGCAGATCAATCAGGACCTGGAACGCCGCGCTCGTGAAGCCGGCCATCATTTGCTGCACCTGCAAAGCAACGCCGAGTACGAATTGATCGACCGCATCCACGCTGCCCGCAGCGAAGGTGTGGACTTCATTCTGATCAATCCAGCAGCTTTTACACACACAAGTGTCGCATTACGTGACGCGCTGCTGGCGGTGAGCATCCCATTCATCGAAGTGCATTTGTCTAACGTGCACAAACGCGAACCTTTCCGCCATCACTCTTACTTCTCCGACGTAGCGGTGGGAGTGATCTGCGGCCTTGGCGCCAGCGGTTATCGACTGGCCCTGGAGGCTGCACTAGAGCAGCTTGAACAACAAGCTATACGCCCCTGACCGACCCTTGGGAGTTGATGATTCATGGATATCCGTAAAGTTAAGAAACTGATCGAACTGCTGGAAGAGTCCGGCATCGACGAGCTCGAGATCAAGGAAGGCGAAGAGTCCGTTCGCATCAGCCGTCATAGCAAAACCCCGGCTCAGCAATACTACGCTCCGGCGCCAATGCACGCTCCGGCTCCAGCGCCTGCCGCTGCTGCCCCGGTTGCCGCCGCTGCCGCTCCTGCTGCACCGTCCGCCCCTGCCCTGAACGGCGCCGTTGCCCGTTCGCCAATGGTCGGCACCTTCTATCGCAAATCTTCGCCAAGCTCGCCGTCCTTCGTTGAAGTCGGCCAGACCGTGAAGAAAGGCGACACCCTGTGCATCGTCGAAGCCATGAAGATGATGAACCACATCGAAGCTGAAACCAGCGGTGTGATCGAATCCATCCTCGTCGAAGACGGCCAGCCGGTTGAGTACGACCAACCGCTGTTCACCATCGTTTGAACCGCGGAGAAACTTTGATGACTGCGAAGTTGGAAAAAGTTCTGATCGCCAACCGCGGTGAGATCGCACTGCGGATTCTGCGTGCCTGCAAAGAGATGGGCATCAAGACCGTCGCCGTTTACTCCAAGGCCGACAAAGAGCTGATGCACCTGGGCCTGGCAGACGAGTCCGTCTGCATCGGTCCGGCATCGGCCGCCCACTCTTACCTGCACATCCCGGCAATCATCGCCGCGGCTGAAGTGACCGGCGCCACCGCCATTCACCCAGGCTACGGTTTCCTTGCGGAAAACGCTGATTTCGCTGAGCAGGTCGAGAACTCCGGCTTCGCTTTCATTGGTCCGAAAGCCGAGACCATTCGCCTGATGGGCGACAAGGTATCGGCCAAGCACGCGATGATCGCTGCTGGCGTTCCAACCGTTCCGGGTTCTGACGGCCCGCTGCCGGAAGACGAAGAAACCGCTCTGCGCATCGGTCGCGAAGTCGGTTACCCGGTGATCATCAAAGCCGCTGGCGGCGGTGGTGGTCGCGGCATGCGCGTTGTGCATAGCGAAGAAGACCTGATCTCCTCGGCGAAACTGACCCGCTCCGAAGCAGGCGCGGCGTTCGGCAACCCGATGGTCTATCTGGAAAAATTCCTGACCAACCCACGTCACGTGGAAGTTCAGGTGCTTTCCGACGGCCAGGGCCACGCCATTCATCTGGGCGACCGCGATTGCTCGCTGCAACGTCGTCACCAGAAGGTTCTCGAAGAAGCGCCGGCACCGGGCATCGACGAGAAAGCACGCCAGGAAGTCCTCGCTCGCTGCGTCAAGGCGTGCATCGACATCGGCTACCGCGGCGCCGGCACCTTTGAGTTCCTTTACGAAAACGGTCACTTCTACTTCATCGAGATGAACACTCGTGTCCAGGTAGAGCACCCGGTTTCGGAAATGGTCACTGGTATCGACATCGTCAAGGAGATGCTCAGCATCGCCGCCGGCAACAAGCTGTCGTTCACCCAGGATGACGTGGTCATCCGCGGTCACGCGCTGGAATGCCGGATCAACGCCGAAGACCCGAAAACCTTCATGCCAAGCCCAGGCACGGTCAAGCATTTCCACGCTCCAGGCGGCAACGGCGTTCGCGTCGATTCGCACCTGTACAGCGGCTATGCCGTTCCGCCGAACTACGATTCGTTGATCGGCAAGCTGATCACCTACGGCGCAACCCGTGACGAAGCCATGGCGCGCATGCGCAATGCGCTGGACGAAATCGTTGTCGACGGGATCAAGACCAACATCCCGTTGCACCGCGACCTGACCCGCGATGAAGGCTTCTGCAAAGGTGGTGTGAACATTCACTACCTGGAACACAAGCTGGCTGGCGAAAAGCACTAAGCTTTTAGCCTGATCAACAAAGCCGCCTTCGGGCGGCTTTGTTGTTTCTGAAGGTTTCATCCGATGCTGGGCAGCACTTAATACCTGTGGGAGCGAGCCTGCTCGCGATGGCGGCGCCCCTTTCAACATTCATGTAGCTGACACACCGCTATCGCGAGCAGGCTCACTCCCACAGTGAACTGCAGGGGCAAGCCACTCCCACAAACCCTTCGCGCTCGCGTAAACTTGCGCGCTTCTCGCAGCCCGCTAGGCTGCAATCAATATTTTTCAAAGGTGCCCGCCATGCCTTGGCTGCAAGTCCGTCTCGCCATCAGCCCAGAACAAGCCGAAACCTACGAAGACGCTTTCCTTGAAGTGGGCGCCGTGTCGGTGACTTTCATGGACGCCGAAGACCAGCCGATCTTCGAGCCGGAACTCAACACCACCCCGCTGTGGTCGCACACTCACCTGCTGGCCCTGTTCGAAGGCGGCACCGAAGCCGCTTCGGTCCTGGCACATCTGGAGCTGCTGACCGGCAGCCCGCTGCCCGAGCATCACAGCGAAGTCATCGAAGACCAGGACTGGGAACGCAGCTGGATGGACGATTTCCAGCCAATGCGCTTCGGCCAACGCCTGTGGATCGTGCCGAGCTGGCACGCCGCGCCTGAACCCGACGCCGTGAACATTCTGCTGGATCCGGGCCTCGCGTTCGGCACCGGCACGCACCCGACCACCGCGCTGTGCCTGGAATGGCTCGACGGTCAGGACCTGAAAGGCTGCAACGTGCTGGACTTCGGTTGCGGCTCGGGGATCCTGGCGATTGCCGCCCTGCTGCTCGGCGCCAAGGAAGCCGTCGGCACTGACATCGACGTGCAGGCGCTGGAAGCCTCGCGCGACAACGCCGGTCGCAACAACATCGCCGATGCGCTCTTCCCGCTGTATCTGCCGGAAGATCTGCCACAGGTTAAGGCCGACGTGCTGGTGGCCAACATCCTCGCCGGCCCGCTGGTCTCCCTCGCACCGCAACTGTCGAGCCTGGTCAAGCCGGGTGGTCGCCTGGCGCTGTCGGGCATCCTCGCCGAGCAAGGTGATGAAGTAGCCGCCGCCTACGCGCAGGACTTCGATCTGGACCCGATCGCCAATCGCGATGGCTGGGTGCGCATCACTGGCCGTCGGCGCTAGAATGAGCGCCTGCATAATCCGGATCGCCGCATGACCGACAGCTTCGTCACCCAGTGCCCGCATTGCCAAACCAGCTTCCGCGTCAGCCATGCTCAGTTGAGCGTGGCCCGTGGAGTGGTTCGTTGCGGCTCGTGCCTGCAGGTGTTCAACGCCGCCAAGCAACTGCTTGAGCAGGCAGGCAAGGAAGTGATCCCCCCGGCGGCTCCGGCCATCGTCGAGACAGCCGAGCCAGAACCTCGGGCCATCAGCCAGAAGCAGTGGACTGCCGCCGAACTGGACCTGGACAGCCTGGACCTGGATGAAGAACTCGCTCGACTGGAACAGCGGGAAATCCAGCCGACCACCGAATTCGGCCGCCACCGCGAAGACAGCCTGAGCGCCCGCCGCGATAGCGCCGAGCACGACGAAGAGCCGTGGTCCGACAGCCTGTTCAGCGAGTCCGCCGCCGATCGCGCCGAAGCGGCGGAAGCTGCCGAAGCCCCCCTCACGCCCGAGCCGGCGATCGAGCCGAGCAAACCTTCGCGCACCGAACCCTCGCTGTCCCTGGAACCCGTGGAGCTGGACGACGAGACTCTGCCGCCGCAACTGCGCCTGAACGATCCACTCGACGCCCCGCTCCATCACGAACGCCTGTCAGCGACCGACGCCAGTGACGATATCGACGACGACCTGCCTTCGATCGAGCCGCTGCGCAAACGCCGTGAACGCAGCGAACCGGGCGTACGTGCCGAGGTGCTGCAAGAGCTGACCGATGACCCGCTGCAACTTGACTGGCAAAAACGCCGCTCGCCCTGGGGCCGACGGTTTTTCTGGTTGCTGCTGATCCTGCTCGGCGCTGGCGCACTCGCGGGTCAATACATCGCTTACCATTTTGACGAACTGGCTCGTCAGGATCAGTACCGTCCGTGGTTCCAGCAGTTCTGCCCGCAAATCGGCTGCACCGTGCCGTCAAAAGTCGACATCGCGAAAATCAAGAGCAGCAACCTGGTGGTACGCAGCCATCCGGAATTCAATGGCGCGCTGGTGGTCGACGCGATCATCTACAACCGCGCGCCCTTCTCCCAGCCGTTCCCGTTGCTGGAGCTGCGCTTTGCCGACCTCAACGGTCACCTGATCGCCAGCCGCCGCTTCAAGCCTGGCGAGTACCTCAACGGCGATCTCGAAGGCATGGCGGAAATGCCGCCGCAAACGCCGATCCACATCGCCCTGGACATCCTCGACCCAGGCGCCAAAGCCGTGAACTACAGCCTGAGCTTTCACTCACCCGAGTGAAACGCTTCAGTGTTACGGGTTTGACGGCACATTTCTGGCAGAGACCGCTCATACCAAACTGCTGGCAATAACAGAATAACTGTTCAGATTTTGTTCAATTCAGCCTTTATCCAGTCATCGAGAGCGGGTATCATGCCAACCCTTTTTCGAACTCTCATGATCCGGCCCCACAACTGGAAAGTCCTATGTCGGCGGTACGCATCGGTCCATACACATTGCACAACGGCTTGATTCTCGCCCCTATGGCGGGTGTCACCGACCAACCCTTTCGTCAGCTGTGCAAGCGACTGGGCGCAGGACTTGTAGTCTCGGAAATGGTCACCAGCGACATGAGTTTGTGGAACACCCGCAAATCGCGCATGCGCATGATCCACGAAGGTGATCCCGAGCCACGCTCGGTGCAGATCGCCGGTGGTGATGCACAGATGCTGGCGGATGCGGCCAGGGCCAACGTCGAACTGGGCGCACAGATTATTGATATCAACATGGGCTGTCCGGCAAAGAAGGTCTGCAACAAGGCCGCCGGTTCCGCATTGTTGAAGGATGAAGCACTGGTGACCGAGATCCTGCAGGCCGTGGTGGCTGCGGTTGATGTGCCGGTTACCTTGAAGATCCGTACCGGCTGGGACCGGGACAACAAGAACGGTCTGACGGTGGCGAAGATCGCCGAACAGGCAGGCATTACGGCGTTGGCGGTCCATGGCCGCACCCGTGCCGATCTGTACACCGGTGAAGCCGAGTACGACACCATTGCCGCGATCAAGCAGGCGGTGTCGATGCCGGTCTTCGCCAATGGCGACATCGATTCGCCGGAAAAGGCCCGCTACGTGCTCGACGCGACCGGTGCCGATGGACTGTTGGTTGGACGGGCTGCCCAGGGGCGGCCATGGATTTTTCGCGAGATCGACCATTTCCTGCGTACCGGCGAGAAACTCCCGGCGCTGGACCTGATCGAGGTGGAACGCATTCTGCTAGAGCATCTGGCCGCACTGCACGTCTTCTATGGAGACGTCATGGGTGTCCGGATCGCTCGGAAGCATGTGGGCTGGTATCTCGCAACCTTGCCGGGCGCCAGGGAGTTTCGCGCCCACTTCAATCGTTTGGAAGATACGGAAGCACAATGCGCCAACGTTCAGGGCTTCTTCGCCGAACGTTACAAGAGCCTGACAGGGGACGGAGAAGAGGTGGCCGCATGACGATGATGACCGAGACTTTAGTGAGTGGAACAACACCCGTGAGCGACAACGTGAATTTGAAACAGCACCTCAATACGCCGAGCGAAGAAGGCCAGACCCTTCGCGGGAGTGTCGAGAAGGCGCTGCACAATTATTTCGCCCACCTTGAGGGCGCTGCCGTCACGGATGTGTACAACCTGGTGCTCTCCGAAGTCGAGGCGCCCCTGCTCGAGTGCGTGATGAACTACGTCAAGGGTAACCAGACCAAGGCCAGCGAGTTGCTCGGGCTGAACCGAGGCACCCTGCGCAAGAAACTCAAGCAGTACGATTTGCTGTAAGCATTCAATCAAACCAGAAAGGCGCCCGCGTAAAAACGGTCGCCTTTTTTGCTGACTCCTTTGCTTTTGATGGAAATTGAAATGACCGACCAGACTACCCGCCTGCCGATCCGCCGCGCCTTGATCAGCGTTTCCGACAAGACCGGGATCCTCGAATTCGCCAAAGAGCTTGAAGCCCTGGGCGTCGAGATCCTCTCCACCGGCGGAACGTTCAAGCTGCTGCGTGACAACGGCGTTGCCGCAGTGGAAGTCGCGGATTACACCGGTTTCGCAGAAATGATGGACGGTCGGGTGAAAACCCTGCACCCGAAAATCCACGGCGGTATCCTCGGTCGTCGTGGTATCGACGACGCGATCATGAACGAACACGGCATCAAGCCGATCGATCTGGTGGCCGTCAACCTGTACCCGTTCGAAGCCACCATCAACAAGCCAGGCTGTGACCTGCCGACCGCCATCGAGAACATCGACATCGGCGGCCCGACCATGGTCCGTTCGGCGGCAAAAAACCATAAAGACGTGGCCATCGTGGTGAATGCCAGCGACTACGCCAACGTGCTGGAAAGCCTGAAGGCCGGCGGCCTGACCTACGCTCAGCGTTTCGACCTGATGCTCAAGGCCTTCGAACACACCGCCGCCTACGACGGCATGATCGCCAACTACATGGGCACCGTGAACCAGGCCGCTGACACCCTCAGCACCGAAGGTCGCAGCGAGTTCCCGCGCACCTTCAACAGCCAGTTCATCAAGGCTCAGGAAATGCGCTACGGCGAGAACCCGCACCAGAGCGCGGCGTTCTACGTTGAAGCCAAGCCTGCCGAAGTCGGTATCGCCACCGCGACCCAACTGCAAGGCAAGGAGCTGTCCTACAACAACGTGGCCGACACCGACGCCGCGCTGGAATGTGTGAAGAGCTTCGTCAAGCCGGCCTGCGTGATCGTCAAGCACGCCAACCCGTGTGGTGTTGCCGTGAGCCCGGACGCCGAAGGCGGCATCCGTCAGGCCTACGAACTGGCCTACGCCACCGACACTGAATCCGCGTTCGGCGGCATCATCGCCTTCAACCGCGAGCTGGATGCCGAGACCGCCAAGGCGATCGTCGAGCGTCAGTTCGTCGAAGTGATCATCGCCCCGAGCGTCAGCGAAGAAGCCCGCGCCATCGTCGCGGCAAAAGCCAACGTGCGCCTGCTGGCCTGCGGCGAGTGGTCGGCTGACCGCGCTGCTGCCTGGGACTACAAACGCGTCAACGGTGGCCTGCTGGTGCAGAGCCGCGACATCGGCATGATCAGCGCCGATGACCTGAAAGTCGTGACCAAGCGTGCACCGACCGAACAGGAAATCCACGACCTGATCTTCGCCTGGAAAGTCGCCAAGTACGTCAAGTCCAACGCCATCGTCTACGCCAAGAACCGTCAGACCATCGGTGTCGGCGCAGGCCAGATGAGCCGCGTGAACTCCGCGCGCATTGCCGCAATCAAGGCTGAACATGCCGGCTTGCAGGTGGCGGGTTCGGTCATGGCATCCGACGCGTTCTTCCCGTTCCGCGACGGCCTGGACAACGCGGCCAAGGTCGGCATCACTGCGGTGATCCAGCCAGGCGGCTCGATGCGTGACAACGAAGTGATTGCAGCAGCTGATGAAGCCGGCATCGCCATGGTCTTCACCGGCATGCGCCACTTCCGTCACTGATCCAGCTCTTGTTGGAGCGAGGTTTGCCCGCGAAGAGAACGCCGCGGTGCAACTGCAATACCGAGGTGATGCCTTCGCGGGCAAGCCTCGCTCCTACAGGGTCAGCGCAGCAGCTAATGCCGCGCACCGTTAGCCAGACAGCTCAGGCTACTCAACAGAATTAGCGTCATCCGAGGTTTTTGAAATGAATGTTTTGATCATTGGCAGCGGTGGCCGTGAACACGCCCTGGCCTGGAAAGTGGCTCAGGATCCGCGCGTGCAGAAAGTTTTCGTGGCTCCGGGCAACGCCGGTACCGCCATTGAAGCCAAGTGCGAAAACGTCGCTATCGATGTGCTCGCACTGGAGCAACTCGCCGACTTCGCCGAGAAAAACGTTTCCCTGACCATCGTCGGTCCGGAAGTGCCGCTGGTTGCCGGCGTCGTCGACCTGTTCCGCTCCCGTGGCCTGGACTGCTTCGGTCCGACCGCTGGCGCCGCGCAGCTGGAAGGTTCGAAAGCCTTCACCAAGGATTTCCTGGCACGCCACAAGATCCCGACCGCCGACTACCAGAACTTCACCGAGATCGAGCCAGCCCTGGCTTATCTGCGTGAAAAAGGCGCACCGATCGTGATCAAGGCCGATGGCCTGGCCGCCGGTAAAGGCGTGATCGTTGCCATGACACTGGCCGAAGCCGAAGACGCCGTGCGCGACATGCTCGCGGGTAACGCGTTTGGCGAAGCCGGTTCGCGCGTGGTCATCGAAGAATTCCTGGACGGCGAAGAAGCCAGCTTCATCGTCATGGTCGACGGCAAGAACGTACTGCCGATGGCCACCAGCCAGGACCACAAACGCGTCGGCGACGGCGACACCGGTCCGAACACCGGCGGCATGGGTGCTTACTCCCCTGCGCCAGTCGTTACCAGCGAAGTGCACAAGCGCGTCATGGACCTGGTGATCTGGCCGACCGTGCGCGGCATGGCCGAGGAAGGCAATGTTTACACGGGCTTCCTCTACGCTGGCCTGATGATCGACAAGGCTGGTAACCCAAAAGTCATCGAATTCAACTGCCGTTTCGGCGACCCTGAGACCCAACCGGTTATGCTGCGCTTGCAGTCGAGCCTGGTGTTGCTGGTCGAGGCGGCCCTGGCGCAAGCGCTGGACAAGGTCGAAGCCCAATGGGATCCACGTCCGAGCGTCGGTATTGTTTTGGCGGCAGGCGGCTATCCTGGCGACTACGCTAAAGGCGTCGCCATTAACGGTCTGGATGCAGCCGCAGCGCTGGAAGGCAAAGTCTTCCACGCCGGTACTGCGCTCAAGGACGGTCAAGTGGTGACGGCCGGCGGTCGGGTGCTTTGCGCCACTGCCATGGGTGCCAGCGTCGATGCTGCCCAGCAGCAGGCTTACAAGCTGGCCGCGAAGATTGACTGGGAAGGCTGCTTCTATCGCAAGGACATTGGCTACCGTGCCATTGCCCGTGAGCGTGGCGAAAATCAGGAATAAGCGATCCATTCGGCAGGGCTTGGGATTCAGGCCCTTGCCGGACTATTCCGGCGCCGCGCATAGTTATATTCTGGCATCAACCTACGAAGGGATTTCGCCGTGCGCTGGCTCAGGATTGCCATAGGTTTCACAGTCACGCTGCTGACGCTGCTCTGCATGCTTTCGGCCCAGGCCGCGCAAGGCAGTGGCTGGGCGCTATTGCTTGACGAACAGGGCGACCTGCAACTCAGCGACATCCGTTCCGCTCGTTTCACCAATCAATTCAGCCCCATCGAACTCGAACGCCTCACCGCGGCCGAGCCCGGTGGCGCACTCTGGCTACGCTTCAGGCTCGCACCCGGCAAGCATGAGCAGTTGCTGCGGGTGTTCGCTCCCGACCTGTCGCACCTCAATCTTTATGTGCTGGACGGCGACAAGCTGATCGAGCAATTGAACACCGGCACCGAACAGCCTCAGGCAGAACGGCCACTACCCAACAGCGACTTCATGTTGCCGTTGCCGCAAAGCGACAAACCCCTCGACGTCTACCTGCGCCTGGTGTCCGACCACCAGATGCGGCCTTACATCACCCTGCAATCGGCAATCATGACCGCAGCCAATCAGAGCCAGACGCTGATTTACGGTCTGCTGTTCGGCTGCATCGGGATGCTGATCCTGCACAACCTGATCCGTTACGCTTACACCCGGTCGCGCAGCAGCCTGTGGCTGGCAGGTTGTGAAGCGCTGCTGATGATCAGCCTGGCGCTACTGCTGAATCTCGCGGGCCCATGGCTGTCGGACTGGCATGCGGTGCAAACACCGGGCGCTTACCTCGCCCTGCTGCTGACCGCACCGTGCGGGCTGATGTTCGCCTACCGTTTCTTCGCCCCGCTCGGCCCGCACCCGCTGAACAAGCTGCTGCTGGGCGACATCCTGTTCATTGTGGCTTGCGGTCTGCTGCTGTTGTTCGTCAACACGCTACCGCTGAACATCATCACCTACGCGCTGGTCGCCCTCGCGGGCCTCACGATGTTGTTCGTCAGCGCCTGGCACTGGCAAAAAGGCTATCGCCCGGCCCGACTGTTCGTGGCCGCCATGGTGGTGTTCAACGTCGGCACGCTGATTATCCTGCCGGCGCTGCTGGGCCTGACGCTGGTAGAACCGCAAGGCCTGATCATTGCCCTGCTGGTGTTCATTTGCATCAGCGGCCTGTTGATGAGCATTGCCCTGAGCGAACGCCAGCGCAGCATCACCGAAGACCGTTTCAGCGTCAGCCGCGATCTGGCCGCCAGCAACGCCGAGATCAATGCCAAGGCCGAATTCCTGGCGAAGATCAGTCATGAAATCCGTACCCCGATGAATGGCGTGCTGGGCATGACCGAACTGTTGTTGGGCACGCCACTCTCGGTCAAGCAGCGCGATTACGTGCAAACCATTCACAGCGCCGGCAACGAACTGCTGACCCTGATCAACGAGATTCTCGACATCTCCAAGCTCGAATCCGGGCAGATCGAGCTCGACGATGTGCAGTTCGATCTCAATGCACTGATTGAAGACTGCCTGAGCATCTTCCGCGCCAAGGCCGAACAGCAGAACGTCGAGCTGATCAGCTTTATCCAGCCACAGGTGCCGCGGGTCATCAGCGGTGACCCGACACGCCTGCGCCAGACGCTGCTGAGCCTGCTGGAAAACGCCCTGAAGAAAACCGACGAAGGCGAGATCCTGATTGTCGTCGCCCTCGACGAGCGCACGGCCAAACCGCGTTTGCGCATTGCCGTACAAGACAGCGGCGAGCCGATGGATGCCGAAGAACGCGACGCGTTGATGCACGCCGAACTGCACAGCAAGAACTTCCTCTCGACCACCCGCCTGGGCGGCAACCTGGGGCTGGTGATCGCCCGTCAGTTGATTCGCCTGATGCAAGGGGAATTCGGCATCAAGAGCGGCGCCAGCCAGGGCAGCACCTTATGGCTGACCTTGCCGCTGGACCCCGACCGCCTCGAACACCCGACGTCCGACCTCGATGGCCCGCTGCAAGGCGCACGGGTATTGGTGGTGGACGACAACGACACTTGCCGCAAGGTGCTGGTGCAGCAGTGCAGTGCCTGGGGCCTGAATGTCAGTGCGGTGCCGTCCGGCAAGGAAGCCCTGGCGCTGCTGCGCACCAAGGCTCACCTGCGCGATTACTTCGACGTGGTCCTGCTGGACCAGAACATGCCCGGCATGACCGGCATGCAACTGGCGGCCAAGATCAAGGAAGACCCGAGCCTGAACCACGACATCCTGCTGATCATGCTCACGGGCATCAGCAATGCGCCGAGCAAGATCATCGCGCGCAACTCCGGGATCAAACGCATCCTCGCCAAACCGGTGGCCGGCTACACCCTGAAGACCACGCTGGCGGATGAGCTGAATCAGCGCAACAAGGGCCTCGCGGTATCACAGTTCCCATCCACCGGCCCGACCCTGCCGGTCAAGGTTCCCAGCGACTTCCGCATTCTGGTGGCCGAAGACAACAGCATCTCGACCAAGGTGATTCGCGGCATGCTGGGCAAACTCAACCTGCAACCGGACACCGCCAGCAATGGCGAAGAAGCCTTGCAAGCAATGAAAGCCCAACGTTACGACCTGGTGCTGATGGATTGTGAAATGCCGATCCTCGACGGTTTCTCGGCCACCCAGCAATTGCGTGCCTGGGAAGTTGGCAACCAGCGGATTCGCACCCCCGTGGTGGCATTGACCGCACACATCCTCGCCGAGCATAAAGAGCGCGCACGTCAGGCCGGCATGGACGGCCACATGGCCAAACCGGTCGAGCTGTCGCAGTTGCGCGAGCTGATCGAACATTGGGTTGCCCAGCGCGATCAGCAGCAACGGACGGCAACACAACCGTCCTGAGCCGACAGACCCTGCAACGCCTGATAGACTCCCTCACGACTTCTCTCGCCAGTGAGCCTGCATCATGCTCCACGTGTTGTTCAGCGTTTACCTGAAGATGCTGGTGCTCTACAGCCCGTTCTTCGTGTTGTCCTGTTTCATCAGCCTGACCCGCGGTTATTCGCGCAAGGAACAACGGCGGCTGGCCTGGAAAGTGGCAACGGCCACACTGATTTCCAGTGTCTTGCTGTACTTGTTCGGACGGTACATTTTCAGTGTTTTCGGCATTACCGTGGATGCGTTCCGCATCGGTGCCGGCAGCGTGCTGTTTATCTCGGCACTGGGCATGGCCCAAGGCAAGTCGGCGGTCCAGACCGATAACGTGCAGCAGGACGTCACCATCGTCCCGCTGACCATCCCGCTGACCGTAGGCCCCGGCACCATCGGCGCCTTGCTGGTGATGGGCGTGAGCCAGCCCCACTGGGATGACAAGCTCACCGCCATCCTCAGCATTGCCCTGGCCAGCTTTACCGTTGGTGTGGTGCTTTACCTGTCGAACCGCATCGAACGCATTCTCGGCGACCAGGGCTTGCAGATTGTCAGTCGCCTGATGGGGTTGTTTGTGTGTGCACTGGCGGCGCAGATCATTTTCACCGGTGTGAAAGGGTATCTGGTGCCGTAGGACGATGGAATGCCAGAGGCTTGATGCCTCTGGCAACCCGGTTCTTTTAAACAGGCGAAAACTCCATGAACACAGCCTCGCGAAGATCGTCGAGGTATTTGATACACTCAGCCTCTTTGCGCAAGTCCTCCTCATGAATGGTAAAGAGCGCTTTACCTTGATACATCTCAACGTCAGAGCTGTTCCATTCGACAAAAATAACTTTGGTATTGTTGACCGATAAGTCGTAACGCACTGTGCCTACGGCCATCGTAACTTCAGCGTCTTCGTCTTGTTTGCACACAGACACACCGAAGTTCGCACCACTGGATTCGACAGCATGACGTTCAAATAGCTTGACCGCATCAGGTTGCTTTTTCAGCGCCTCAATGGTTTTTTCCGCTACAACTTTCAACGCGCCCCCAGCAGAACCCGCAACGCCACCGGCGACAGAATAAACAATATCCAGCGCAACATTATCCATCGTCAACTTGGCAGTACTTGACTTGTACTGAGTGAACGCACTGTGATACTCAGTCCAGCCCGTGGCAAACAGCAATTTTTTAAAGCACTCGTAGCGAGCAACCTTCTCTGCCTTCCCCGGAAATAGAAGTTTTGAGGCAATATCGGCATAGGCGTAGGTGTTTTTTACAATGCGTTTGTTACGCCTCGACATCCCCTCCAGAAAACCAACGATGCCACTGCCCATGATGGCGGCATTCAATTCATCCCGATCAATCGGCAACTTTACTGCAGAGCGCGCCTGGATTTTCGGACCGGCAAGTTCAAGCTTGGCTCGACACTGCTCAAGACATTGATCGAAATAAAGACTGGCTTCTGCTTCATTCATTTTATTCATCTTATAAACCTTAAATTCAAATATATATAAAAGCCGAACTGGCTCCGTCGAAAAACTATCGCACCCACCGAATAGATTCAACAGCACCAGAACTTATAAAAAAGCCACAAAACAATCTATAAATACCGAGATGTAACAACCCATGATTAATTACAACAAATCAATAAAAACCAAACAACGGCAAACCCCAATAGATCCGCACACGCCTGCACGCCCCATTAAAAAACAAGAACCAAACTTACACAGAAAGGTAAATAATCCGACTCACCAAAAGCGCTAGAAGATAAATACCCTCTATTCATTCAGGAATTAACCTACACCCTACGGCGAATGTTTTTTACGACAGCGCAAAGAAAAAGCCACGGCAAATCGAGTGCAAACCCGGCCGTGGCTTTTTTTAGCGAAGCGCAACGCTTCAGGTGGCAGGCTTTTCTCCATACCAACGCGGCGTGTACACCCAGTCACCACCACCCATACGCGAAAACACGCAGGTCGTAGACGAACCCACCAGGACCATGGTGCGCATATCCACCTGGTCCGGGGTCAACTGGCCAAGCGTCGTCACTCGCAGTGTCTGTCCTGGGCGACCGATGTCACGCCCCAACACCACCGGCGTCGCAGGTGTGCGGTATCGCGCGACGATCTCCAGCGCCCGGCCAAGTTGCCATGGACGGGACCGTGAAATCGGGTTGTAGAACGCCAGGGCGAGGTCGGCCTGTGATGCAAGGTCCAGACGCTTCTCGATGATCTCCCAGGGCTTGAGGTTGTCCGACAGCGACAACACACAGAAGTCATGTCCCAGCGGCGCACCGGCCTGAGCAGCCGTCGCTAGTGAAGCAGAAACCCCCGGCAGAATTTCCAGATCGACGTTGTGCCACGTGGCATCGCTGGACTCGTGAAGGGCTTCGAGCACCGCAGCCGCCATGGCGAACACTCCCGGATCACCAGAAGAAACCACCACCACAGACCGTCCTTGTGCCGCCAGTTCGAATGCATGACGTGCGCGCTGCATCTCTTCGCGGTTGTCGGTGCAATGCATGACTTGATCGGCACGGAACGGGCCGGCCATGCGCACATAGGTTTCATAACCGAGCACATCATTGGCGCGCGCCAGTTCGGCCTTGACCGCCGGCACCATCAGCTCGGCAGCGCCAGGGCCAAGACCGATCACCGCCAGACGACCGCGAGGACGCCCGATCGACAATGGGTCCAGAGGTTGCTCGGCCACTGCGATAGCAAGGGTGTCGTCGCCGAAGATCTTCACAGACTGACCGAGGGCGTTGCGTGCCAGCTCACTGACTGCGCCGACATCGTTGCCAAAACGCAGCGGCACACCCAGCTCAAGCGCCGCTTCACGCAGCGCCGCACTCGACATTTCGCTATCGGCGGCCAGCAGACAGGCCACCGATTGCAGGGCGATTTTTGCCTGATGCAACGCCTCGCGAATCGCACTCGGCAAATCGGCCACGCCGGTACCGACGGCCACCAACACGTTGCGCGGATAGATCAACAGCTCGTTGGCCGCCGGCGTACGCTCGGTATGACCGACGTGAACGGCCAGCCGCGCCTGCGGGTCCTCGGGCAACTGCGCCTGCGCCAACCACGGGGCCGCGCCTTCGATGCGCACCGTTTCACCGGCCAGCAAATCGGAAACGAAGCGCTTGCCCAGTTCGAGATCGCCCAGGGCATAACCGCTGGGAGGATTGAGCAGGCAGGTGCCGAAGCGCAATTCGCCACTGGTGGTGATCGCCGCCGCCACGTCCAGTGCAGCCGCAATTTCTCGCGCCAACACGTTCACGCCGCCCAGACCGCCCAGCAACGGCACCACTGCGCTGCCGTCTTCAGCAACGGCCAGCACCGGTGGTTCGGCGCCCTTTTCCAGCAGCAACGGCGCCAGAGTGCGAATCACAATGCCAGCGGCGCACAGGGCAATGATCGGCGTGTCCTGCTGATAGAGCTCACGCAGGGTCGCGCCGAACTCGTGATAGATGCGGTCCGCGCCCTCGACCCGCTCGGCCAGACCGTGGATCAAGGCGCCCGGGTACACCTGCTGAATTTTACGTGCGGTCGCGAGGCTGCCATTGCCGAGAATGACAATCGCCGGAACTGGACGAGTCATCAGCCTTGCCACCTTTCACCCGGAACGATGATCAGCGAGAAGTACGGCGAGGACATTGGCTCGACCTGATCCAGCGGCACGATTTTCTGATTGACCATGGTCGCGCGCTCTACGTACAACGCACGTTCTGCCAACCCGAGTTCTTCCAGCACCTGACGGACTTTGGGAAAGTTGCGCCCCAGCTTCATAATCACCGCCGCATCAGCATCGGCGAGACGCCGCTTGAGGTCGTCGTGCGGCAACACGCCGGACAGCACCGACAGGCTTTGATTGCGATACACCAACGGCGCGCCAAGTACCGAAGCGCCGCCGAGCATCGAACAGACACCGGGCACGACTTCGGCCTCATATCGCTCGGCCAGGCGATCGTGCAGGTACATGTAGGAACCGTAGAAGAACGGGTCGCCTTCGCAGATCACCGCCACGTCTCGGCCTGCATCCATGTGCGCGGCGAGTTCTTCGCCGGCCGCATCGTAGAAATCGCTGATCACCTGTTCATAGGAAAGCGGTGCCGGCAAGGCTTCGGTGGTCACCGGATACACCAGCGGCAGCAGGGTCTGAGCGTCCTGCAAATGCGCTTCGATGATGCCGAAGGCGTTGCCCTTTTTGCCCTTGGCAACGAAGTACGCCACCACCGGCGATTCGCGCAGCAGGCGCAGGGCCTTGACTGTAATCAGTTCCGGATCACCGGGGCCGACGCCGAGGCCGATCAAACGTCCAGGTTGCTGCATCATTCGATCTCCGTGGCGAGGGCATTGACGGCGGCGGCTGCCATGGCGCTACCGCCCAGCCGGCCTTGCATGATGACAAACGGCACACCGCGACTGTCGGCGGCGAGTGCGGCCTTGGATTCGGCGGCACCGACGAAGCCTACCGGGAAGCCAAGGATCAGCGCCGGTTTCGGCGCGCCGGCGTCGAGCATTTCCAGCAGATAAAACAGTGCGGTCGGCGCGTTGCCGATCACCACCACGCTGCCTTCCAGGTGCGGGCGCCACAGTTCCAGCGCGGCGGCGGAACGGGTGTTGCCCAGTTCACGGGCAAGCTCCGGAACGCTTTCATCGCGCAGGGTGCAGATGACTTCATTGTTCGCCGGCAAACGCGTGCGGGTCACGCCTTCGGAGACCATCCGCGCATCACACAGGATCGGTGCACCGGCGGCCAAAGCATCGCGCCCGGCCTTGCCCGCGCCTTCCGAAAATTGCAGGCCGTCAATCGCATCGACCATGCCGCAGGCGTGTATCACCCGCACCGCGAGTTTTTCCAGATCGGCCGGGATTCGCTCGAGGTTGGCCTCGGCACGAATGATCGCGAAGGAGTTGCGATAGATCTCCTGACCGTCGCGGATGTAATCAAGCATCAAGGGGGCTCCGTGAGCGGGCGTCGAGCAAGGCGTCGACCGCTTCAATAGTAAGGTTGCGTGCGTGCAGGGCGCCGAAACCCGGCTGCCCCGCTTCGCGAAAATAGAGGTCGTAATGACCGGGGGTGACGGCCAGCAAAGTGACCGGCGCACTGTGCGCGGCGGCACAGGAACGCGGGCAACCGCTCAGATGCACGCTCAGCAGCTGACCATGGCGTTGCAGCAATGCGGCCAGTTGCAGAGCGTCCTGCTTGGTATCGGCCAGGCCCTTGGCGCAGCCCGTCGAGCCAGTGCAGGCAATCAACCGCGACAAGGCCTGACCGGCATCGCAGACCAGGCCCAACTCGTGCAGGCGGCGGATGACTTCATCGGCGTTGTCGTGGTGAATGTTCGGCAACAACAGGCTTTGCCATGGCGTGAACCGCAGCGTTGCATCGCCGTATTCCTGCGCCAGTCGAGCGGCGCCCCGAAGCATGGTGCTATCGAGTCGTCCGAGAGGCGGCACGCCCCCGACATAGACATGACCGGCTTGCGCCTGCGGGTGCGCGCCAATGTGCAGCACCTCGTTACTGACTGAACGTTGCCAGATGCTAACGGGCTGGAAAGGCAGTCGCTCGGCGAGGCGAGCGAGAAATTCGGCTTGAGGGACGTCGACCAGCAAGTGGCGCATCCGCGTGTGTTCAGGTCCCGCCAGTTCCAGGAAAAGCTCCAGCACGGCGACCACCAGCGCGTGGCCATCTTCCAGTGGAACACGACCGGCCGGTTGATCGGTGGGGCATCCCGCCAGACCGAAAGCCAGCCATCGCTCGCCCTCTCGCTCGACCGCGGACAACCACAGATCGTGGGGGTGTTCGAGCATCGCCAGGCGTTCACCGCCATCCAGTTGCACGGCGAATTTGGCGCTGAGGTCGTGAAAGCGTTCTTGCCCTTGCAGGGTGGCGAGGATCTGTGCGGCCAATTCACGCGTGTCGAACAGCATCTGCCGATCGATACCCGCGCTCGGGCTCAGCATCAGATTACGTACATCGTCGCCCGCCGCATGCGAAGGGCCAAGGCCTGCGGCGAGCAGACTTTCGATCAACGCTTCCTGCTCTTTGACGATGCCGCGAATCTGCAGGTTGGCCCGGTTAGTGGCCTCGATCACTGAGCCGGCATAACGCTGCGCACCTTCGGCGACAGCATTGGCCTGCTCGGAAGTGAGGGTGCCGCCCGCCAGTTTTATCCGGCAGATACCGCCGTCTCTGGCCTGGACGATACGCAGCAGCCCCGGACAGGCCGAGGGGCGTAAAGCGCGGGACATAGGGAGTTCGTTCAAAGGGATGACCGGATCTGAAGTGGGAGCGCCCCCCGTCGGAGGCGAGCGGTATTATGCCTGCTTTGCCGCGCAGCATCATAAGACCACGTGTCGCATTTGCTCCGACCTTGAATCCATCAGGCGGTCTCCCTCACAGGCGCTCTGAATAAAACTCGAAAATGGCGTCAGCGATCCGGTCGAGCCGATCGTTCAACTCCGGGCGGACTTTATCGAAGCGTGCCCTGTTCAGGGTGAAAGGGGCGGCTCGATGCGTGAGCGTCACGTTGCCCTCCTTCCAGTCCCAAAACAGGAAATCTTCCCGCTGCGCCAGCGCCCGAAGCGAAAAGTCATTCAGGTCCAGTGATAATTTCCCTTGTTTGTCGTATTCAGCGGGGGCAATGGAAAACTCCCTGCCACGCAGACTTTCGGTGGCCAATGACCAAAGCGCCGACGAATTAGCCAACAATGAATCAAACATGTCTTTTGCAACTATCGCCATCTGACTATTAACAGCGGCAATTCTGTTCAAATAAATCTGAGTTACTTTTCCAGCAAAGTGACTGTAACTTTTCTCGACAACCCTGCGTTCGTCAATTTCCCAACCCAAGTCCCATAACACCACGGCAAACAAGGAAAACCAGCCTTGCGGATCTGTGTCCCTATTGCGCTGCTGACTCGCATACCACTGCGCATAACGCACGCTGGAGTTGACGTCACGCTTGTCCTGACGCGACACGCCTCTGGCCGTGCTGACCAGGTTGCCGCCCAATAGCGACCCGGCAGCGCCTTGCTGATCCTGAGAGGCGTAAAGTCGAGAGTTCTTTGTTTGCCGTGGCGCGAAGTCTCGGTTGAACGCATCGGAATAAGCCATCAAGTCCAGGCTCCCTGTTTTATCAATAACCATAGTCAATTCCTTTCAACCATTATCAAATGAGTGCATGAATATTCAAACTACATAACTTAACTACGACCAGCTACAGACTAATCAAACCAACTTAAAACATTCTATTACTCGCCTCCGCGTCTGCCGCGTTATCATGTGCCGCTTTATGCAGATGAATAGAGATCACACATGGCACGCTGGCTGACCGTGACAGGCATTGGTGAAGACGGCTTCAAGGGTTTGGGCAGGAATGCCCGGCATGCGTTGCTGGCTGCCTCGAAGATCTTCGGCAGTCAGCGGCAACTGGACCTGCTGCCGCCCTGCATCCGTGGCGAACGCAAACTCTGGCCGACGCCGTTCTCCCTCGATGCGTTGTTGGCCTTGCGGGGTGAGCCGGTGTGCGTGCTGGCCAGCGGCGATCCGATGTTCTTCGGTGTCGGCGCCAGCCTCGCCCGGCAATTGCCCAGCGCGGAAATGCTGATCCTGCCTGCACCCTCTTCCTGCTCTCTGGCGGCCGCGCGAATGGGCTGGCCGTTGCAGGATGTGGTCACGCTGTCGGTGGTCGCTCGCCCGGTCGCGGCGCTTAACGCGCAGTTGTTCAGCGGTGTTCGCTTGTTGGTGCTCAGCAACGACGGGCAAAGCCCCGCCGCAATAGCGGCGTTGTTGCGCGAACGTGGTTTCGGGCCGAGCCGCCTGAGCGTGCTGGAACATTTGGGTGGCGAGGCTGAGCGACGCATCGACGGTGTCGCCAACGACTGGGCCGACCCGGCAATCGCCGACCTCAACCTGATCGCCATCGAGTGCATCGCCGACCCCGACACGCCGCGCCTTTCGCGACTGGCCGGCCTGCCGGATTCGGCGTTCAGGCACGACGGTCAACTGACCAAGCGCGATGTGCGTGCAATCACCCTCGCGCGCCTGGCCCCGGTTCCCGGTGAACTGTTGTGGGACGTCGGCGCCGGCAGCGGTTCGATCGGCATCGAATGGATGCGCGCCCATCCGGGTTGCCGGGCGCTGGCGATCGAGGCCGATGAAGGTCGGCAACTGTTGATCGAGCACAACCGTGACGCGCTCGGCGTGCCCGGCCTGCAATTGGTTCGCGGCAGTGCGCCGCAAGCCCTCACAGGTCTTGAACGCCCGGACGCGATCTTCATCGGTGGCGGCGTCACCCGCGAAGGCGTGCTGGACACTTGCTGGGCAGGGCTCAAACCCGGTGGCCGACTGATCGCCAACGCGGTCACGCTACAAAGTGAAATGACCCTGATGGCCTGGCGCGAGCAACACGGCGGCGAGCTGACGCGTATTCATATCGCCCAGGCGCAACCGCTGGGCGACTTCGATACCTGGCGCCAGGCCTTGCCGATTACTTTGCTGGACGTGGTCAAACCTTTCGATGCGTGACGAAACCGCCGAACAACCCGCACCGCTGCGTAGCGGCCTGACCACCGGCAGCTGCGCCACCGCCACCAGCCTGGCGGCCGCTCGATTGCTGCTCGGCGGAACGAGTGCAGACGCCGTGGACATCGTCCTGCCCAAAGGCAAGCGCGTGCAGATGCGCCTGGAATTCTGCCGGTTGCTGGATGACGGCGCCGAAGCAGGAACGATCAAGGATGCGGGGGACGATCCGGACGTGACCCACGGCGCGCTGCTCTATTCCCGAGTGCGACTGAGCGCAGAACCGGGCATTCGTTTCTGTGCCGGTCGTGGTGTCGGCACCGTCACCCGACCGGGCCTGGTGCTGGGTGTCGGCGAGCCGGCGATCAACCCGGTGCCGCGCAAGATGATCAGCGATCATTTGACCTCACTCGCGCAAGAGCTCGATTACCCCGGCGGCTTTGAGGTCACGGTGAATGTCGAGGGCGGCGAGGCGCTGGCGTTGAAAACCATGAACCCACGGCTGGGCATTCTCGGCGGCCTGTCGATTCTCGGCACCAGCGGCATCGTCCGGCCGTTTTCCTGTGCGGCGTACATTGCCTCGATCCATCAGGGCATCGACGTGGCGAAAACCAACGGTTACCTGCACATCGCCGCGTGCACCGGCAACGCCAGCGAAGACACCATGCGCCGAGTCTACGACCTGCCGGAAATCGCCCTGATCGAAATGGGCGACTTCGTCGGTGCGGTGCTCAAACACCTGCGCAAAGTGCCGGTGGCCAGACTCAGCATTTGTGGTGGTTTCGGCAAGATCAGCAAACTGGCGGCCGGGCACATGGATCTGCACAGTCGGCACTCGAGCATCGACCTGCCGCAACTGGCCGAATGGGCTGCGGCGGTCGGCGCGGACGAAGCGCTGCAGCAGGCAATACGTGAAGCCAACACCAGTCAACAGGCCTTGGCCATGGCCAGCGCCGCCGGCATCGCGCTCGGCGACGCGGTATGCCGGCACGCACTGGATTTTGCCCGCAGTGTGGTGCCGGCACAGGTTCAGGTCGAAGTGTTTGCCATCGATCGACAAGGCGGGATTGTCGGCCACGCAGGAGCTTTTCAATGAAACGCCTATTGCTGCTCGGCGGTGTGACGGAAGCGCTGGCCATCGCCCGCACGTTGGGGCCGGAACACATCTACAGCCTGGCCGGCGTCGGTCGTGTGCCGACCGATCTGACCTGTCGGGTTCGCGTTGGCGGTTATGGCGGCGCGGACGGCCTGGCGCAATTCATCCGCGACGAAGGGATCGATCTGCTGCTGGACGCGACTCATCCCTACGCCGCGCAAATCAGCCAGAATGCCGCGACCGCTGCGCGGATGTCCGGCGTTCCCTGCTGGGCACTGCGCCGCCCGGCCTGGCAACCACAAGCCGGAGATGACTGGCGCGAAGTCAGTGACTGGGCCGAACTGATCGAAGCACTCAAACCGTTCCGCCGACCACTGTTCACCCTCGGCCGCGAACCCTTGCAACACCTGCATGAAATCCCTGCGCAGCAATTCTGGACGTTGCGCGCCCTGGACGTTTATCCGGGCAACGAGCGCTGCGAAGTGATCGGCGCACGCGGGCCGTTTCTGATCGAGGATGAGCGTGAGTTGTTCGAGCGCCGGCAGATCGATGTGCTGATCAGCAAAAACAGCGGCAGCACCGCCACCGAGCCGAAACTCGAAGTGGCGCGGGAGCGTGGAGTGCCGGTGCTGGTGTTGAAGCGGCCGGTGTTGGTTGGGGTGGAGCGGGAGTTTGGGAGTGTGGGTGATGTGCTAAGTGCCTTATCTGTGTCAGACCTTTCCTAACACCTGCATAGCCTTGTCATTTTGCCCGCAACACTCTAGGAAAGAGCCGACTGTACCTCCTATAGCCCTAATCCTATATTCGCATTCCTTAAATCCTATCAAGCACAACGACTCGATTCTTGGGGAACGACCAACCACAAGTAGAGGAAAGCGTTGCTTGCCAATGTGTATCCCAAGGAATACGATCAGCCATGATCGACTTCGAACAATCCAGAGCATTTGCAGATTGGCTCTACTCACTGAAAGACACCATTGGAAAGGTTCGGATCATCGCCAGACTCCGAGCTGCCGAACATGGAAATTTTGGCGATTGCGAACCTGTAGGCGAATCTGTCTATGAAATGCGTGTTCATCACGGCCCCGGCTACAGGATGTACTTCACTCGCCGAGGCGAAGTGGTTTATTTGCTTTTGGTGGGGGGCGACAAGTCGACTCAAAAACGAGATATCAAACGTGCTATCCAAATGGCGCAAAACATCGGTAATGAGGAGTAAATCATGACCGAACAATTCACTCGTTTCGATGCCGCGGAATTCCTCAAGTCGCCGGAAGAAATGGCGGCTTATCTGGATGCATGCTTTGAAGAAGATGCTGGCGACGGCGTTCTGATACGCGCGGCACTCAACGACATAGCCAGAGCACAGGGCATGACACAGGTTGCGCGTGATGCAGGTTTGGGTCGTGAAAGCTTGTACAAAGCATTGAGCGGCACTGGCAATCCGGAATTCGCGACTATCATGAAGGTTATGAAAGCCTTGGGCCTGCGCCTGCATGCCTCTGCGATCTGATTGCGCTGCGACACCAAACCGCAGGCCGCGTTTTTACTTATCGGCACTGATCAGGCTAAATAGCCGCGCCTGATCTCCCACCCAACCGGATCTGTCCCATGTCCCGACAACGGCTCGCAATTGCCTGGATAGCCTGCTTCGCAGTGCTGTTCAACATGCTCGCCATGCCGATGACCGGAGCGATGGCGCAGACGGCGAAATCGCCGGCCGAACAGGTGTTGTGGGGCAGTTTCTGCTCGTCCACCGGCACGAAGATGGTGGCGATTTCTCTGGGGACGCTTGATCAGAAAGCTCCGCAGAACGACGATCATTCCAACATGCAGCATTGCTGGTGCTGTTCCGGTTCTGCGCCGTTGGTGGCGTTGCCCGGGCATGTGCCGCAGTTGTATTTCGCGCGTTTCGAGTCCCATCGAAGCCTGCCCGCCACCGCTCTCGACACTCCCACTCCGCGCCAGCAATGGCCGAATCTCAACCCCCGCGCATCCCCTCTGGTGTGATTCCTTCTCGCAATTGACCTGCGTTTTGAATCGTTCTGGAGAACTGCCATGTTGAACAAACTCATCGTTCTGGCTGCATTGCTGCTGCCTGCCTGCTTTGCCAATGCCCATGAATACAAGGCTGGCGAACTGCAAATCGCTCATCCGTGGTCACAGGAATTGCCACCGAACGCGCCGACCGTTGCGGCTTACTTCGTGATTCAAAACCCCGGCAAAACCGCCGACAAACTGCTCAGCGTCGACTCGCCGATTGCGGGCATCGCCCAGTTGCACGAGCACGTGATGCAGAACGATCTGATGAAAATGCAGCAGGTGCCAACCGTCGAAATCCCGGCTGGCGGCGACGTCACGTTTGCACCGATGGCGTACCACGTGATGCTGCTGGAACTGAAAGACCGCAGCCTGCTGAGCGACGGCAAGCGGTTCCCGCTGACGATGCATTTCGAAAAGTCCGGTGATGTGACGGTCGAAGTCTCGGTGCAGAAAACCGCACCGGGCGGCGTGCAAGTGCACGCACACAATCCGTAACTGCCAGAGCTGAATACGCCCATGCGCCCGCTTAGCGCCAGGCCATCCGCGCCCCGTCGTCAGCCATTGAGCCTGACACGCGGCAGCTGGATCAGCCTGTTCGCCATGTTGATGATCTTCATCGGCCCGCTGATTTCTCAGTCGATGCCGATGGATCAGCGCGCCTCTTCGATGTCCATGAACATGTCGATGGACATGAGCATGGACATGTCGATGGACATGAGCATGGACATGTCAGCGATGGCGCACGGCGAGCACGGCGCGACACCCGCCGCCGAGCACTGTCCACCCAAAACCTCCCATCATGCGATCTGGGAAAAGTGCGGCTATTGCAGCCTGCTGTTCAACTGCCCGGCGCTGACGGGCGGCCAGTCTTTCGTTGCATTCGACGCCCCAAAAACCAGTACCTTCAGTACACCCGCCACCCGCCTGGGCCACGCCCGGCAAACCTTCTTCCCCGGCGCCCGCACCCGCGCACCACCCATCGTCACGTAAACATCTCCCCAATCTCACACGGTTAGAAGACAGCAAAGCAACCTGTGGGAGCGGGCTTGCTCGCGAAAGCGGTGGGGCTGACCCACCCACATCGCGAGCACGCCCGCCCCCACAGGCATTGCGCAGGCTGCCGGCCGTGTCGTTTACGACTGTTCGATGGAAATTGTCATGTCCAGGTTTTCTGCTGACACACGCTTGAGCGCCGCCCAAGCTTCTTTTGCCCTGAACGAAACGCGCGTTCGTTTCAGGCACGCCACCGCCGTTCTTTGCGGCGTACTGCTGACACCGATGGTGCTGGCCGATGATCATGCCGGCCACAGTGAAGAACTGAGCCCGACGGTGATCACCGCCATCGCACCGAGTTCACCGCTGACCATCGTCACCAACCCCAAAGACCCACGCCAACCGGTACCGGCCAGCGACGGTGGTGACTACTTGAAGACCATCCCCGGCTTCGCCCTGGTGCGCAATGGCGGCACCAACGGTGACCCGGTGCTGCGCGGTATGTTCGGCTCGCGCCTGAACATCCTCACCAACGGCGGCCAGATGCTCGGCGCCTGCCCCGGCCGGATGGACGCACCGACCTCCTACATCTCACCGGAAACCTACGACAAACTCACCGTCATCAAAGGCCCGCAAACGGTGCTTTGGGGGCCGGGCGCATCCGCCGGCACCATCTTGTTCGACCGTGACCCGGAAAGCTTTGGCGAACTCGGCACCCGAGTGAATGCCAGCATATTGGCCGGCTCCAACGGCCGTTTCGACAAAGTAGTGGACGCCGCTGCCGGCGGGTCATTGGGTTACGTGCGAGTGATCGGCAACACCGCGCATTCCGACGACTATCGGGACGGCAACAACGACACCGTGGCCTCGCGTTACGACAAGTGGAATGGCGACGTGGCACTCGGCTGGACCCCGGACGCCGACACCCTGCTGGAGCTGACCGCCGGCAAGGGCGATGGCGAAGCCCGCTACGCCGGACGCGGCATGGACGGCGCGCAGTTCAAGCGCGAAAGCCTCGGACTGCGTTTCGAGAAGTCCAATATCGGCGACGTGCTCGACAAGGTCGAAGCACAGATCTACTACAACTACGCCGACCACGTGATGGACAACTACACCCTGCGCACGCCGTCCGGCACCGGGATGATGGCCGGCCCGATGGCTTCCAGTGTCGATCGCCGAACCCTCGGCGCACGGATCAAAGCCACGTGGCGCTGGGCCGATGTGCAATTGATCAGCGGTATCGACGCGCAGACCAGCGAACACCGCAAGCGCGCCGCCATGGGCATCGACACCTACAAGGATCTGCCGCGCAACAAGGACGCCGATTTCCATAACTACGGCGTGTTCGGCGAACTGACCTGGTACGCCGCCGACCGTGATCGACTGATTACCGGCGCGCGACTGGACCGTGCTTCGGCCAAGGATTTTCGGCAGACCACTGGCTCGGGGATGATGACCCGCGCCAACCCGACCGCCGACGACACCCGCGCCGATACCCTGCCAAGCGGCTTCGTCCGTTACGAGCATGATCTGGCAGACAGCCCGACCACGCTGTACGCAGGCCTCGGTCACACCCAGCGTTTCCCGGATTACTGGGAGCTGTTTTCGCCCAACTCGGGACCTGCCGGCTCGGTAAACGCCTTCGACTCGATCAAGCCCGAAAAAACCACCCAGCTCGACTTCGGCCTGCAATACAAGACCGAAGACCTCGAAGCCTGGGCCTCGGGTTACGTCGGACAGGTGCGCGATTACATCCTGTTCAATTACAAGCCGGGAATGATGGGCACGACCTCGCAAGCCGAGAACATCGACGCGCGGATCATGGGCGGTGAACTCGGGGCGGCCTACAGGCTGACGTCGAACTGGAAGGCCGACGCAACCCTGGCCTACGCCTGGGGCAAGAACAGCAGCGACGGCAAGGCATTGCCGCAAATGCCGCCGCTGGACGCGCGATTCGGCCTGACCTACAGCGAAGACAACTGGAGCGCCGGCGCCTTGTGGCGAGTGGTCGCGGCGCAAAACCGCATTGATCAGAACAAGGGCAACGTGGTCGGCAAGGACTTCGACAAGTCCTCCGGGTTCGGCGTGTTCTCGCTCAATGGTGCCTATCGGATCAACAAGAACTGGAAGGTCAGCAGCGGCGTCGACAACCTGTTCGGCAAGGCGTACGCCGAGCATTTGAACCTGGCCGGCAACGCCGGTTTTGGCTACCCGGCCAATGACCCGCAGGCCATTAAAGAACCGGGGCGAACGCTCTGGACCAAGGTGGATATGAGCTTCTAAAAGCTTCGCGGGCAAGCCTCGCTCCTACAAAATTCGCGTCGATCACAATCGGTGCGAACGCCACTGGACCTGTAGGAGCGAGGCTCGCCCGCGAATGACTGCGCAGCAGTCACCAGACAACAACAAAAGTACCAAGCCAAGCGGAGCACAACCGATGAAACAGCCCAAACCGAATTTCTATAACCTGGCCTGGCGCTGGCATTTCTATGCCGGTCTGTTCGTCGCGCCATTCATGGTGATGCTGGCCCTGACCGGTGTCATTTACCTGTTCAAGCCGCAACTCGACTCGTTGATGTACGACAGCCTGATGAACGTCCCGGCCGGCCATCACAGCGTCCCGGCCGACGACTTGCTCAAGCGGGTGAAAGACGCGTATCCACAAGCGACGATCAAGCAATACCTGCCACCGGTCAACGCCGAACGCAGCGCGCAATTTGTCGTACTCAATGGCGGCAATGAGCTGAACGTTTTCGTCGACCCGTACCACGGCGACATCCTCGGCGAGCAAGACGCCAAGAAGAATCTGCAAGCGATAGCGCGAGCGATTCATGGCGAGTTGATGATCGGCACGGTCGGTGACCGGCTGATCGAACTGGCCGCTGGCTGGGGCATCGTGCTGGTGGTTTCCGGGGTCTTCCTGTGGTGGCCACGAGGTCAGGCGGCCGGCATTTTATGGCCGCGCCTGAGCAGTCGCGGTCGCGTGCTTTGGCGCGACCTGCATGCCGTCACCGGGTTCTGGGGCGCCGCGTTTCTGCTGGTGATGCTGCTCAGCGGCATGACCTGGACCGGGTTCTGGGGCAAGCAATACGCCGGAGTCTGGAACGTGTTCCCGGATGCCATGTGGAATGACATGCCCAAGTCCGACGTCGAGGCCCGCAGCCTCAACACCGCCACGCGCCAGACCGTGCCATGGGCGATGGAAAACACGCCGATGCCGATGTCCGGCGACCACGCCGAACACATGGCCCACGACAGTGCGCAACCCGGCCCCGCCGCCCCGACCATCAGCCTGCAAGACGTGCAGAACATCGCCGTGCAACGCAAGGTCGAGCCGGGTTACAGCATTACTTTCCCGACCACAGCCACCGGCGTATTCACCATCGCCGTGTTTGCCGATGACCCGCGCAACGATGCCACTCTGCACGTCGATCAGTACACCGGCAACGTCCTCGCCGACGTGCGCTGGGAACATTACGGCCCCGTGGCCCGCGCCACGGAAACCGGCGTGATGTTGCACGAAGGCAAGATGTTCGGTGTGCTCAACCAGATCATCGTGCTGCTGATCTGCCTGATGATTCTGCTCAGTGCCGTCAGCGGCGTGGTGATCTGGTGGAAGCGTCGGCCACAAGGCAAGTTCGGTGTTCCACCGCTGCGCCACGACCTGCCGAAATGGAAAACAGGGGTAGCGATCATGCTGGTGCTGGCAGTGGCGTTTCCGTTGGTGGGCGTTTCGCTGGTGGTGGTCTGGTTGCTGGATCGAGTGCTGTTGTCGCGATTCACCCGACAAACTGAATCAGCCTCATCTTCATCATGAAACAGGCGAGATGCGCGTATTAGAGGGATCTGTAGACTTCGGGCGCTTATCGCACGGTCATTTTTAGTGTTACTGTATAACGCAAATGCACCGCCCAACCCGCAGCCATTGCTGCGGGTTTTCTTTTGGAAGAAGTGTCACCCACCCGATGAACAAGTACCTCTTGTCCGGCCTCTGCCTGCTCGCCCTGAACAACAGCACCCACGCACAATCCTTGACGCTGCCCGCCGGCACCATCACCGCACCGGCCGTTGACGACGAAACCGTCAACCTCAACACGCCGACCACCGCCGGTTCGCGCCTGAACCTCACGGCACTGGAAACACCCGCCAGTGTGGAAAGCCTGACTGGCGAACAGATCCGCGCGCGCGGTGACCGCAGCGTGCAGGACGCAGCCTCGCGCAGCACCGGGATCAGCCGCACCGGCACGCCGGGCGACGGCGGGACCTCGTTGTCTGCACGAGGCTTTACCGGGCAGAACTCGGTGATGCAGTTGTATGACGGCAACCGGATGTACACCGGCATGGGCACCGTGACCTTCCCGGTCGACACCTGGTCGGTGGAGCGTGTCGATGTGCTGCGCGGCCCGGCTTCGGTGTTGTACGGCGAAGGCGCGACGGGTGCGGTGGTCAATGTGATCCCGAAAAAACCCTTCGAAGGCGAGATCGAAAACCACGTGCGTCTCGGTTACGGCTCTTACGACAGTCAGCAACAAGCGTTCGACAGCGGCGGTTCGCTGAGCGATACCCTGAGTTATCGCTTGAACCTCAATCGCCTGCGCAGCAACGGTTGGGTCGATCGCGGCGATTCCTCCAGCGACTTCGTCAGCGCGGCCCTGCGCTGGCAGGCCACGGACGATCTGGCATTCACCCTCGCCCACGACTACGGCGACCAGAACCCGATGAACTACTTCGGCACGCCATTGATCAACGGCCGCTTCCACGAAGGTCTGCGCGACAAGAACTACAACGTCAGCAACGACAAGCAGCACTACAACGATCAATGGACGCGCCTGACCAGCGACTGGCAAATTTCCGATAACGTCAGCGCGAGCAACGAGCTGTATTACCTCAAGGCCCAACGCCGCTGGCAGAACGCCGAAAACTACAACTTCGACCGCAACGCACAGCAGCTCAGCCGCAGTGGCTATTTCGGCATCGGCCACCGGCAGGAACAGGTCGGCGACCGTCAGACCTTCACCTTCAAGCACTCACTGTTCGGTCTCGACAGCCAGACCGTGACCGGTGTCGATTACAACCGCATCCGCTTCCAGCTCGACAGCAACTCGCCGTTCAATGACGTGTTGCCCGATGGCCAGCCGATCGATTTGTATCATCCACAACGTGGCAGTTTTGAAAGTGCCAATCCGTATCGCGATCAGTTCCAGAGCACCACCAAACAGATGTCGGCCTTTGCCGAAAACCGCACGCAGTTGAGCGAGCGCTGGTCGCTGGTGACCGGTGTGCGTCGCGACTACGTGCACGTCGATCGCGACAACCTGGTCGATGGCAGCCAGAGCGACAAGACCCTGACCGGCAACAACTGGAAGGCCGGGCTGGTGTTCGCCGTGACCCCGGACACTTCGTTCTACGGTCAGTACGCCACCAGCACCGACGGTGTCGGCGGCCTGATTTCCCTGAGCCCGAGCCAGCAGCAATATGACCTGGCCACGGCGAAACAGACCGAGATCGGCGTGAAGCAGATGTTCTGGGATCAACGCGGCGAGTGGACGCTGGCGGCTTATCGCATCGTCAAAAAGAAACTGCTGACCGACGATCCGGGCAACCCGACGCTAAAACAACAGGTCGGCCAACAATCGTCCAATGGCCTGGAAGCCAGCCTCGATGTGCAACTGCCATACGCCTGGCAACTGCAGGCCAACGCGGCCATCGTCAAAGCGAAGTACGACGATTTCGAAGAAGTGGTCAGTGGCGTGCCAGTGTCGCGCAACGGTAATCGCCCGGTGGACGTGCCTAGGCGTACGGCGAATCTGTGGCTGAGCAAAGCGCTCAACGAAGACCTGAAGGCCGGGGCTGGCGTGCGTTACGTTGACGCGCGTTATGCCGACATGGCCAACCAGAACGAGCTGCCGAGCTACACCGTCGTCGATGCCACGTTGTCATGGAAAGCGCTGCGCAATACGACGCTGGGGTTGCAGGTGAACAATCTGTTTGACCGCCAGTATGCGCAAAGCCAATACAATGAGGGGCAGCAGTGGATCCTGGGGGAGCCGCGTTCGTTCTTCGTCACAGCTGACTACACCTTTTGACTCAGGGCCCCTTCGCGGGCAAGCCTCGCTCCTACAGAATTCGCGTCGATCACAAAATTTTTGTTCGACACATAAACTGTAGGAGCGAGGCTTGCCCGCGAAGGCGTCATCAGCATCACCAAATATCTCTGAGTAAATGCATGACCTCGCTGAACCTCACCAACCTCGCCTGGACACCCCTGGGCCACGGCCACTGTCATCACCAGTTCCAACTGCGTGATGCCTCGTTGCACGTGGCCGCCGGTGAGTTTGTCGGGTTGATCGGCCCCAACGGCAGCGGCAAGACCAGCCTGCTGCGGTGCGCCTATCGCTTCAGCAAACCGGAAAACGGTGAGGTCCGGCTCGACCACCACAACGTCTGGAAACAATCCTCGCGCTGGTGCGCGCAACGCATCGCCGTGGTGCTGCAGGAGTTCCCCGACGCCTTCGGCCTGACCGTCGATGAGGTAGTCGCCATGGGCCGCACACCGCACAAAGGCCTGTTCGACGGTGACACCCTCGAAGACCGCAATCTCGCAACGCAAGCACTGGAATCCGTCGGCCTCAACGGTTTCGAAGACCACGCTTTCGCCACGCTCTCCGGCGGCGAAAAACAACGCGTGATCCTCGCCCGCGCCCTGGCCCAGCAACCGCAAGTGCTGATCCTCGACGAGCCGACCAACCACCTCGACCCGCGCTATCAGCTGGAACTGTTGCAACTGGTCAAACGCCTGCAGATCGGCACTCTGGCGAGCATCCACGACCTCAATCTCGCCGCCGCGTTCTGTGATCGGCTGTACGTGCTCAATCACGGCCGCATCGTCGCCAGCGGCACACCAAAAGAAGTCCTGACCGCCCCGCTGCTGCGTGATGTGTTCGGCGTCGAAGCGCTGATCGATGAACACCCTTTGCACGGCTACCCACGAATCACCTGGATAACCCAACCATGACTTTGCGTTCCCTGCTGTGCGTCGCTCTGCTGCTGGGCAGTGCCCAAGCGTTTGCCGAAGCAACGAAATATCCGCTGACGATCCAGAGCTGCAACCGCGATGTGACCTTCACACAAGCGCCGAAACACGCGGTCAGCCACGACATCAACATGACGCAAATGATGCTCGCACTCGGCCTCAAACCGAGCATGGCCGGCTACAGCGGTGTCAGTGGCTGGAAGTCGGTCACGCCCCAGATGCAGACCATCCTCGACGGCCTGCCTGAGCTGGCGGCCAAGTACCCTTCAGTGGAAACCCTGCTCAACGCCAATGTCGATTTCTTCTTCGCCGGTTGGGATTACGGCATGCGCGTGGGCGGTGATCTCACGCCGCAAACCTTGCAGCCGCTGGGCATCAACGTCTATGAGCTGACCGAGTCCTGCGCCTTCGTGATGAAGCGTCCACCGGCCAGCCTGGAGGACACCTACAACGACCTGCGTAACCTCGGCAAAATCTTCGACGTGCAGGATCGCGCCAATGCATTGATCGCCGACATGCAGGCGCAAGTCGCCGAGGTGCGCAAGGATCTGCCGGCGGACAAACCCCGGGTGTTCCTCTACGACAGTGGCGAAGATCGCGCCATGACTTCAGGTCGCCTGGGCATGCCGCAAGCGCTGATCGACGCCGCGGGAGGGCGCAACATTCTGGATGACGTCGAAGCGAGCTGGACCCGCGTGAATTGGGAGAACGTGGTCGAGCGCAATCCGCAGGTGATCGTGATCGTCGATTACGGTGAAGTGACTGCCGAGCAGAAGACGCAATTCCTGCTCGATAACAAGGCGCTGCAATCGGTTGACGCGATCAAGAACCAGCGCTTCATCGTCATTCCGTATGTGCAGGCCACGCCGGGGATCGACAACGTGCTGGCCGTTGAAACCCTGGCCAAAGGCTTCCACGGCGAATGATCAATCGTCGCTACGCCCTGTTGCTGATTGCCCTCGGCGCGTTGTTGCTGGTGTCGTGCGTGGTGTCGCTGGGCTTCGGCCCGGCGCGGGTGCCGGTGGACGTGGTGTGGCGCATTTTGCTGCACAAGGTGTTCGGTTTTGACGGGGTGAGCTGGACGGCCGGGCAGGAACACATCGTGTGGCTGATCCGCGTGCCGCGCATGTTGCTTGGCGCCTTGGTCGGTGCCGGCCTGGCGCTGATCGGTGCGGTGCTGCAAGCGGTGACGCGCAATCCGCTGGCCGATCCGCACCTGCTCGGCGTGACCTCCGGCGCCACCCTCGGTGCGGTGATCGTGGTGCTGCATGTCGGTGAAATCGTCGGCCTGCTGACCTTGCCCATCGCTGCATTTATCGGCGCGCTGCTGAGCATGCTGATCGTGCTGATGATCGCCAACCGCAACGGTCGCCTGGACAGTGATCGGCTGCTGCTGTGCGGTGTGGCGGTATCGTTCGTGATGATGGCCATCGCCAATCTGCTGCTGTTTCTCGGCGATCATCGCGCCAGTTCGGCGGTGATGTTCTGGATGCTCGGTGGGCTCGGGTTGGCACGCTGGGAATTGCTCGCGGTGCCGGCCGCCAGTGTGTTGCTCGGGTTGGTTTTGTTGCTTGGCATGGCGCGGCCGTTGAATGCGTTGATGGCCGGCGAACAAACGGCCGTGACCCTTGGGCTCAATGCCCGCACCGTGCGGTTGCGGGTGTTTTTGATTGCGTCGCTGATGACGGGCGTGCTGGTGTCGATCAGTGGCTCAATCGGTTTTGTCGGGCTGATGGTGCCGCACATTGCGCGGCGACTGGTCGGGGCCGAACACCGGCGATTGCTGCCGGTGTGCGTATTGTTGGGCAGCGTATTTCTGGTGTGGGTCGATGTCGCTGCGCGCACGCTGATCGCCCCCGAGGATTTACCGATTGGCGTGGCCACGGCGGCGATTGGCGGGTTGTTTTTCATCGGCCTGATGCGACGTCGCTGAGCACTTGAGGACGTCAGTTTCTCAGGCTTCCATCAGTGAAAATACGATCCTCTACAGTTCGTCATGACCAGGCAACGCAGGTTTCCAGTTGGCGCTCACAAGCCCGCGACGGCGCCAGTAACCATCGGTGTCCACTACTTCCAGCCGTCCCACGCTGGCGAGTCTGGCGAGGTATGCAGCGACCCCGTCCTTAGCCTCCTCGCTGAAAAATTCGCGTTCCTGCGACGAGAAGCTGGGGGTGAATTTGAACAGAGCCCCGCCTCGCCCGGTGAAATAGCAGCTGCCGCCGGAGACCCCGCTCTTTTTCACCACGTCCCTGCTGAACCACAGGTCCGCCAGGGCCAGGTTGTCCAGTAGCAGTTGATCAGACGCACTGGGGTCCTTCACGAACAGGTTGAAGCGTTTGTAGAACTGATGAACAGCCACCCATTTGAAATCCCGCGGAAAAACCGGCAATGGCAACGGCTGCTCGCCTGGTACCGCGACCGGGGCAATCGGCCCTCCCGGCCCTGAGTAAAACAGTGCGCTGTCAGCGCCACTGTCGAGGCCGTCCTCAAGCGGCTCGACCGCAACGAACGAAGACGATGCCTGGTGTATCAGGACGCCTCCAAGATATTGCTGGCCGACGTACTCGCCAATCAGTCTTTGGGCCGAACGAGCCGCATCATCGGCATGCGCAAATACCGGCCCGAGGGCAAAGCGGTTATCCGGCGCCCATCTCACCAGCCCGATGCCGGTTTTGACACCCTTGGCATCCACCCTGAACGGCGACCAGAAGGTGCTGCGCACCACTGCCTGCAACTCACCGTTCGCGATCACCTTGCGCAGATACTCGAACAGTGTTTCGTGCCCTGATTGCAGTACTTTTTCGTAGGCGAGCGCGACCTGTAACCGGGTCCACTCCGGTGCAGCGGCCTTGGGTTTGTATCGCAACAAGGCACCATCGGCACAGGACACAAAGACGTTGAGGAAAGTAGTCACAGCCCCCGTGCGTACACGGACAGCGTCCAGCCCGTACATCAGATCCCGAGGCGATATGAAACTCTGATTCACGTCGTGCGGCAGTCGCCCCGGCCCGGTCGACGGGCACAGATAGATTCCCTCAACGCTGTATCCCAGAGGTAATAGCCCATCGGGAAATACCTTCTCGACGGAGAGACTTCCTTGCCGCCCGTCAATCGGCATCGTAGTCATATACCGCTCGGCGTTCAGCGACTTGAGCACGAACCCGAACCTCAATCCGGTTCGAGCGCCCACCGCACGGTGGACATGCCGTACGGCGTCGTTCAATTGCGTGAAGACCGGACTGAGCGCCGGATCAGCGATGGCCGACCGATGCACTTGCGATGGACCACCCTCGAAATAAGCGCTCCATGCTGACAACTGCCTGACCTTGCCCCACAGCCGGCTACCCTTGATTACTTGCAATCTGCCGGCGCTTGCAACCTGATTGACGTAGTCACTCGGGGTCAGCGTGCCATTGCGCATTTGCAGTTCTATCGGGGTGTGCCTGCGCTGCAATTGACTGGGGGGTGCCAATGATCGCGCGAGTTGTTTTTCGGCAGCACTGGCGCTGAGGGTGTAGCTGATCAGGCTGCCATCGAGCCCCAACAGGTATTCCTTGCCAGGCGACAGCGATGGGGAAAGCCCTGAAACGGGCAGGATGCCTGCCATAAAATCGGTGGAAAACATACCGAGATACACGTCCCGTTCGCGGTTCGACAGCGCGAAAATCGGTTCGACCTGCATTCGCGAATGGTAGCGAGCGACGACTGTGCTTCCAGCCAGAAACAACCCCTGTCCGGTCAATTCGTCCAGGCGAACCCAGCTGGCAGGGAAGTTTTCGACCTCGACGGCCACTGGTAACGTTGCAACAAATAAACCATCGAGCCGACGCAGCACCAGGCCACCGTAGATCCGCTCACGCCGCGAGTCCAACTGCGTCAGCGCATAGCGCACTGCATCATCCTGCGACACAAAGACCGGGCTGAGCGCTCGCCGCTGGATCTGCGCGTAGGGTTTCCAATCTGCACCGACAATGCCCGCCTCGTCCCACAGTTCACTGGTGCGCAACACCTTCAGCTCTGCGGCCTTGGCGATCAATTGAATGACGTTGGCATAGGGCGGCGTGTCGTTGAGCAATAGCGACTTCAGTTGCTGCAAACCTTTAGCGTCAAACTGTGTTGAGGTGGCCGGGTATTGATACCGCAACAAGGCCCCATCCAGGGTCGCGACGAAAACGCTCAGGTCCTGAAAATGCGTAAGACGTAGCGTGCCCTCGTCGTCATAGATCGCTGCAGCCAGTTCGGTCAGGGAAGCAAAATGCCGGGCAAACCAGGCATCCGCTGTCGATAGCCCGTCAAGAATCCAGCTTGCCGAGTAATAAAGCGCGAGAGTGCGAAACTCGTCGACCAATACGGGAGCACCAAAGTCACTCGCCTGGTTCAATGCCCCCAGGCGCCCGGCTGGCACTGTTTCGGTCGCCACATACTCATCGCGATCCTTGTGTTTGAGAATGAATCCCCAACCCGCCGCAGCCGTGCGGTAATCGAGCCTTGCGCGATGACGGGCGTTCAGTACGGCTTCTTCGGCGCTGGTAAAAATCGCCCCGAGCAACGGAGGGGAAACGCCTGCGGGAGTTGACTCATTACCCAGCACCGTTGCTCGCGGCCCCCACACATCATTGCCGGCTACCACACGCAATCGGCCGGTTTCGGCCAGTTCGTCGACAACGGTATCGGGTGCAAGTGTGCCAGACGCCAGCGCCCGGTCGATCAGGGTGGAGCCATCGGCGAGCAGGGCAACTCGCTCGTGCACTTTGTTGCGGGCGGCCACTTTCGATAGATCGGGACTGTAAACCAGCAGGCTGTCTGGCGAACCGGAGAGGTAAAAGTCGACAACATGCGCGCTCTTGTCGAGCACCGAGCGAATGTCTTCGGTGGTGAACATCTGCGCCTGCGTCAATTGCTCTTGTTCGTCGGCACGCACAATGGCGCTTGAGTCAGCTTGCCAACGCGAAGCGTACAGCCCATGAAACGAGTACCCCTCGAGCAACATGATCGGTGCGCCGGTGGCATCGAGGGGGCACAGCCTGTCCAACACAAACCGTGGTTTTGCGGAAAAAACCGGTTCTGTGGCAACGAAACGTTTGTTTTGATCCTGCAAAATCATCCCGGCGAAGCCTTGTTCACGCCGGCTGCCGATGTACTCGTGCGCAAAACGTGCGGCATCGTCCGCCATGAGAAAAGCGGGACTCAAACGCCTCGACCTGGCATAGGGCTGCCAGTCGGCACCAACGTTCCCGACAACATCCCATAACGCGCTGTCCTTCAGCACCGTCAGCTCGCCGGCTGCTGCTACCTGCTTCACGTAATCCGCAGGCTTGAGCGTGCCCGCCTTCAGTCGAGCGTTGATATCCGCGCTGTCATCCAACGGAGCTTCACGGATGTGCCCCGAGGGGCGGTATTGCAACACGGCACCATCCCGGGTTCTGGTGTACACATTCAGGTAGTCAGGGTATTCCTGCCGATAAACATCCCAAAGCGAAAATTTGATTCCCGCAGCCAACTCATCCGGTGAAATAAAGTGCTCATAAAGCCAAGGGTCGCTGGCACTCTGCGCGCCATCACTGTGCGACAGGAAGTAAACGCCATGCAGGTCGAAATCGAGCAACCTCTCCAGCTTGTGATCGGGTCTCCTCGGAAAGGTATTGAACAACTCGATGGCCACATTCAGTTGGCTGGAGAGAACCGGATAGGTCGCCATGCATTCCGAACTTCCGGCAGACGTGACGACAAAACCCAGATACACACTACCGGAGACTGTGGATACGCTCGTTGCCGCGGCTTCGATAGCCTTGTCCACTTGATCGGAGACGGCACAAAAAAAAGGCTGTGAGACGGGCCGGTTGTGTCCCAGGGCGGTACCAAGGGTCCAGTTCGCCGGCACGTTTCCTCGTACGCCACCCCACTGATCATTGGGCACCAGTACGCTCAGCGTGCCGATCGAGGCCAGTTTCTGAATCAAAAGTTCAACATCGGTGAACGGCCCGAAAGACTTGAACCCCTGTTCAAAGAGTTTTTTCTCCTCTGCCGGCTGAGTGGACTCGTACTTGATCAACGAGTCATCCGGCCCCGACAGATAGTGGCGCTGGCCATAGGCGCCCGGGTCCTGCATGTGGGTCAGGATATGCCCTCTCGAAAAAAAACCGAGGTCTAACTTGATCTGCTCGGCTGTCCACTGCGGATGAGCACGCAGAACTTCAGCGTGGCTGGCCGAATGGGACAGGTAATACGCCGCACCACTGTAGCCCGGTGGGGCAAATAGCTCTCCGACGCGGCCGGTAGACAGCAAGGTGTCAAAATCGAAATGCCCCATCCTCCCGGCCACAGGCAACGTGGGCTGAAATTTTCCATCGCCACGCTGCACGATCACGCCGCCGTAGGCTCTGTCACGACGCGCGCCGATCTGTCGGTGTGCCCAATAGGCTGCATCATCGGCGCTTATGAACGTCGGTCCCAGTGCGGGAAATTTCGCCGGTTCCTGGGGGATTGAAGGTGTGTTGCCAGAGGTGCTATCCATGCGCTACTCACTTGATTTCGAAACCACGATGATCAAGATTTCGCAGCACAGCAGGTGGTACATAGTTATCGCCTGCCGGGTTTTGGCACTGAACTCCCTCGGCACCAATGCTGCGCACTCAGGCGCACCCGCCTTGCAAACAGGCCCCAGTCTGGTGCGCGCTCCAGCCCGCCAATGGCTCTATCACGAGATTTACCGGCCTTTACCGAACAGGCACACCCCTTGCTAAAGACCCTTCAGTAGTCCGCATCTGCCAACCAAGAAAACTCATAAGTTCATGGAGATCGCACAATGAAGCGTCGCAGCTTGATCAAGGCTTTTACACTCACGGCAAGCATTGCCGCGATGGGCATG
This sequence comes from Pseudomonas sp. BF-R-01, assembly GCF_019946615.1. Taxonomy (NCBI): domain Bacteria; kingdom Pseudomonadati; phylum Pseudomonadota; class Gammaproteobacteria; order Pseudomonadales; family Pseudomonadaceae; genus Pseudomonas; species Pseudomonas sp. BF-R-01. The sequence goes on along the minus strand of NZ_JAGYFX010000005.1, from coordinate 62,925 downwards.
ACCTGGACTGTCCAGGCCGCCGAGACCATCAAGGTCGGTATTCTGCATTCGTTGTCCGGCACCATGGCGATCTCCGAAACGTCCCTCAAAGACATGGCGTTGATGACCATCGACGAGATCAACGCCAAGGGCGGCGTGAACGGCAAGATGCTGGAACCGGTGGTGGTCGACCCGGCGTCGAACTGGCCGCTGTTCGCAGAAAAGGGTCGTCAGTTGCTAACTCAGGACAAGGTCGCCGTGGTGTTCGGTTGCTGGACTTCGGTATCGCGTAAATCAGTATTGCCGGTGTTTGAAGAGCTCAATGGCCTGCTGTTCTACCCGGTGCAGTACGAAGGCGAAGAGATGTCGCCGAACGTGTTCTACACCGGCGCCGCGCCGAACCAACAGGCGATCCCGGCCGTGGAATACTTGATGAGCGAAGAAGGCGGCGCCGCCAAGCGCTACTTCCTGCTCGGCACTGACTACGTCTACCCGCGCACCACCAACAAGATCCTGCGTTCGTTCCTGCACTCCAAAGGTGTGGCCGACAAGGACATCGAAGAGGTCTACACCCCGTTCGGTCACAGCGACTATCAAACCATCGTCGCCAATATCAAAAAATTCTCGGCCGGTGGCAAGACTGCGGTCATCTCCACCGTCAACGGCGACTCCAACGTGCCGTTCTATAAAGAGCTGGCCAACCAGGGCCTGAAAGCCACCGATGTTCCGGTCGTGGCGTTCTCGGTCGGTGAAGAAGAACTGCGCGGCATCGACACCAAACCGCTGGTGGGCAACCTCGCGGCGTGGAACTACTTTGAGTCGGTGGAGAACCCTGCGAACAAGAAATTCGTCGCCGACTGGAAAGCCTACGCCAAGAAACACAACCTGCCGGGCGCCGACAAAGCGGTGACCAACGACCCGATGGAAGCCACCTACGTCGGCATCCACATGTGGGCGCAAGCAGCGGAAAAAGCCAAGTCCACGGACGTCGACAAAGTCCGCGAAGCCCTCGCCGGCCAGACCTTTGCCGCGCCGTCCGGCTACACCTTGACCATGGACAAGACCAACCACCACCTGCACAAGCCGGTGATGATCGGCGAGATCCAGGCGGACGGTCAGTTCAACGTTGTGTGGCAGACCGAAGGGCCGATCCGTGCCCAGCCGTGGAGCCCGTTCATTCCTGGCAACGACAAGAAGCCGGAGTATGCGGTGAAGAGCAACTAAGCCACTGGATGTCGGGTTCGCCCCCGACACAACACCTGTAGGAGCCAGCTTGCTGGCGATCAGCATCACACGGTTTGCCTGATGCACCGCCATCGCCGGCAAGCCGGCTCCTACAGGGTCCGCGTATCACCAGGACATTTGATATGCCCACTGCCCTTTACCGTTTCATCTTCGCTCTCGCTCTGTTGTTGCCGATGGCCACGCATGCCGGCGACGCCGAAGACTTCGTCGCCGCCAACCCTGTGCAGCAAGCAAAACTGCTGGAAGCCTGGGCCGCGCAGCCCGATCCGGTTCGTGTCGAACTGATCAACGCCCTGCAACAAGGCGAGTTGACGGTCGACGGCCAACCTAAAACCTTGCGCCTGAACAATCGCCTGCGGGGTCTGATCGACACCGCACTGGCCAGCCATCAATTGCTCGCCACCGACGCCAAAACCCGTCTGGCCGCCGCGCAGCAATTGCAGAAAAGCGCAAAACCGGCGCAGCTGAAATTCCTCGACCAGCAACTGGCTGGCGAACACGACGAAAACGTTCACGCCGCGCTCAGCCTCGCGCTGGCCAACCTGCAACTGGTGGACACCGACCCGGCCGTACGCCTTGCCGCTGTGCGCCTGCTCGGTGAAACAGGCGATCCACTGGCTCGCACTCGACTGGAGAGTTTGCTGGAGCCGGGTGTCGAAGCCGACGCCAATGTGCGCACGGCTGCCGAAACCAGTCTGGCCCAAGTCAAACGCAAACTGCTGATCGGCGAGATGCTCGGCCAGGCCTTCAGTGGCATGTCCCTCGGTTCGATCCTGCTGCTCGCGGCGCTCGGGCTGGCGATCACGTTCGGCCTGCTCGGCGTGATCAACATGGCCCACGGTGAGATGCTGATGCTCGGCGCCTACTCGACTTACGTTGTGCAGTTGCTGTTCCAGCGCTTTGCCCCGCAAGCCATCGAGTTCTATCCATTGATCGCGTTGCCGGTGGCGTTTTTCGTCACGGCGGCGATTGGCATGGCGCTGGAACGCACGGTGATTCGTCACCTCTACGGCCGCCCACTGGAGACCCTGCTCGCCACGTGGGGTATCAGCCTGATGCTGATCCAGCTTGTCCGATTGGTGTTCGGCGCGCAGAACGTCGAAGTGGCCAACCCGGCGTGGTTGTCGGGCGGGATTCAGGTGTTGCCGAACCTGGTGCTGCCGTACAACCGCATCGTGATCATCGCCTTCGCTCTGTTCGTGGTGGTGCTGACCTGGCTGCTGTTGAACAAGACACGCCTGGGTCTGAACGTGCGCGCCGTCACTCAGAACCGCAACATGGCCGCCTGCTGCGGGGTGCCCACCGGACGTGTGGACATGCTCGCCTTCGGCCTCGGCTCCGGCATCGCCGGCCTTGGCGGCGTGGCGCTGAGTCAGATCGGCAACGTCGGCCCGGACCTCGGTCAGAGCTACATCATCGACTCGTTCCTGGTGGTGGTGCTCGGCGGCGTCGGTCAACTGGCCGGCAGCGTGCTCGCCGCGTTCGGGCTGGGCATCGCCAACAAGATTCTCGAACCGCAGATCGGCGCCGTACTCGGCAAGATCCTGATCCTCGCGCTGATCATTCTGTTCATCCAGAAACGTCCGCAAGGCCTCTTCGCACTGAAAGGACGGGTGATCGACTGATGAACCAGCCCCTGATGCTCACGGCCAGCCAAAAGGCCGGCCCCAAAGTCACGATTGCCGTCGGTGCGGTGATCCTTGTTTTGCTGTTGACGTTGCCGCTGCTGTCGCTGTTGTCGCCAGACAGCGCCTTCCATGTCTCGGCCTACACGCTGACCCTGGTGGGCAAGATTCTTTGCTACGCCATCGTCGCCCTCGCCCTCGATCTGGTCTGGGGTTACGCCGGCCTGCTGTCCCTCGGTCACGGTCTGTTCTTCGCCCTCGGCGGTTACGCGATGGGCATGTACCTGATGCGCCAGGCCTCGGGCGATGCCTTGCCGGCGTTCATGACTTTCCTGTCGTGGACCGAATTGCCGTGGTACTGGACCGGCACCAGCAGCTTCCTCTGGTCGATGTGTCTGGTGGTGTTGGCGCCCGGATTGCTGGCGTTGGTGTTCGGCTTCTTTGCCTTCCGCTCGCGGATCAAAGGTGTGTATTTCTCGATCATGACCCAGGCCCTGACCTTCGCCGGGATGCTGCTGTTCTTCCGCAACGAAACCGGGTTTGGCGGCAATAACGGCTTCACCAACTTCCGCACCATTCTTGGCTTTGGCATTACCGAACCGGGGACGCGCGCGGTGTTGTTTTTCGCCACGGTGGTGTTGCTGGTGGCGAGCCTGTTTATCGGCTGGCGACTGGCGCAAAGCAAATTCGGTCGAGTGCTGACCGCGCTGCGCGACGCCGAAAACCGCCTGATGTTCTGCGGTTACGATCCACGGGGTTTCAAGCTGTTTGTCTGGGTCTTGAGCGCAGTGCTGTGCGGTCTGGCGGGCGCGTTGTACGTGCCGCAAGTCGGCATCATCAACCCGAGCGAAATGTCGCCAACCAACTCCATCGAGGCCGCCGTCTGGGTCGCACTCGGCGGTCGCGGCACGCTGATCGGCCCGTTGCTCGGTGCCGGCGTGGTCAACGGCATGAAAAGCTGGTTCACCGTAGCCTTCCCCGAGTACTGGCTGTTCTTCCTCGGCGCGCTGTTCATCGTCGTGACCTTGTACCTGCCCAAAGGCGTGATCGGCCTGCTGAAGAAAAGGGGTGACCAATGAGAGTGACTGCGACGGCTGAATTCATGCTTGAACCGGCTTTCTACCCACCGCAGCCGAACAAGGACGCCGGCACCAGCCGCGATGCCATCGGCCTCGGGCAACGCGTCGGCCCCGGCCTGAATACCCGCCACGGCACCATCCTGACCCTGGAAGACATCAGCGTCAGCTTCGATGGTTTCAAGGCTCTGAACGATTTGAACCTGTACATCGGCGTCGGCGAATTGCGCTGCATCATCGGTCCCAACGGCGCGGGCAAAACCACGCTGATGGACGTGATCACCGGCAAGACGCGCCCCAGCCATGGCAAAGCCTGGTTCGGTGAAACCCTCGATCTGACGCAGATGAGTGAAGTACAAATTGCTCAGGCCGGCATCGGTCGCAAGTTTCAGAAGCCGACGGTGTTTGAAGCGTTGAGCGTGTTTGAAAACCTCGAACTGGCGCAGAAAACCGACAAGTCGGTGTGGGCCAGCCTGCGGGCTCGCCTGAGTGGCGAACAGAAAGATCGCATCAGCGAAGTGCTGGAAACCATTCGCCTGACCACCTCGGTCAATCGCCCGGCAGGCTTGTTGTCCCACGGGCAGAAGCAGTTCCTGGAGATCGGCATGTTGTTGATGCAAGACCCGCAATTGCTGCTGCTCGACGAACCCGTGGCAGGCATGACGGACGCCGAAACCGAATTCACCGCCGAGCTGTTCAAAAGCCTGGCGGGCAAGCATTCGCTGATGGTGGTGGAACACGACATGGGGTTTGTCGGCTCGATTGCCGACCACGTCACCGTGTTGCACCAGGGCAGCGTGCTGGCCGAAGGGTCGCTGGAGCAGGTGCAGGATAACGAGCGGGTGATCGAGGTTTATCTCGGAAGATGATGTTGCTTTTGTAGGAGCGAGGCTTGCCCGCGAAGGGAGCGCCGCGGTGCAACTGGAAGACCGCGTCATCGTTTTTCGCGGGCAAGCCTCGCTCCTACAGGGATTGAGGAGATTTCAGAAATGCTGCAAGTCGACAAGCTGCACCAGTACTACGGCGGTAGCCACATCCTGCGCGGCCTGACGTTTGACGTGAAGGTCGGTGAAGTCACCTGCCTGCTCGGGCGCAACGGTGTGGGCAAGACCACGCTGCTCAAATGCCTGATGGGTTTGCTGCCGGCCAAAGAAGGCGCGGTGAACTGGGAAGGCAAACCGATCACCACGTTCAAACCGCACCAGCGGGTGCATGCAGGGATCGCTTACGTGCCTCAGGGCCGGGAGATTTTCGGTCGGCTGACGGTAGAGGAAAACCTGCTGATGGGCCTGTCGCGATTTCCGGGCAGCGAAGCGAAAGAAGTCCCGGCGTTCATCTACGAGCTGTTCCCGGTGTTGCTGCAAATGAAGCAACGACGCGGCGGTGACCTGTCCGGTGGCCAACAGCAGCAACTGGCAATCGGCCGGGCGCTGGCCAGCCGCCCTCGGCTGCTGATCCTCGACGAGCCGACCGAGGGCATCCAGCCGTCGGTGATCAAGGAGATCGGCGCGGTCATCAAGAAGCTTGCGGCACGCGGCGACATGGCGATTCTGCTGGTGGAGCAGTTCTACGATTTCGCCGCTGAACTGGCGGATCAATACCTGGTGATGTCCCGCGGCGAGATCGTGCAGCAGGGCCGCGGCGAAAATATGGAAGCCGAGGGTGTGCGCGGTTTGGTTACGATCTAATCTGTAGCGTCCTAACGATAATTAGACATCATGAATTTACCTGCCCACACAACGCTGTTCACGCCTAGCTGGCATGCCGAGCTGGAACTGGGCTATGCCCGATTCGGCGACACCACGCGTCCGGTTCAGCGTCGGCATAAAGGGCCGTTGCGGGTGCAAAAACATCTGTACGCCGAAGGGCCCGAGGTTTGCCAGCACATCATCGTGCATCCGCCCGGCGGGATTGCCGGCGGTGATCGACTGGACATCAGCGCCAGCGTTGGCCGCGATGCGTGGGCACAAATCACCAGCCCCGGCGCGGCCAAGTGGTATCGCGCGGCAGGACCGGCTTATCAGACACTTGATCTGAAAGTGGCCAACGGCGCGACACTGGAGTGGTTACCACAAGAGACGATTATCTTCAGCGCCGCCCAGGCAGAACTCAACACATCCATTGATCTGGAAGGTGATGCGCGGTTGTTTTACTGGGATGTGGTGGCGCTGGGTCGTCCGGCCAGTGGCGAGCGCTTTGACCTCGGGCATTTTCAGGCGCAGCTGGATATCCGCCGCGACGGCCAGTTGCTCTGGCACGAACGCCAGCGCATTGTCGGGGATGACGGGTTGCTCGATTCGCCGATTGGCCTGGATGGACAACCGGTGTTTGCGACGTTGTTGGTGACGGGGGAGATTGACAGTGAACTGCTGGAAACCTGTCGCTCGCTGCCCAATGACGTACGCGGGGATTTGACCCAGTTGCCGGGCCTGTTGGTGGCTCGGTGCCTGGCCAGCGAGGCGCTGTTGGCGCGAGGCTGGTTGATTGATTTGTGGCGATTGCTCAGGCCTGCGTTGCTCGGTCGAGAAGCCGTCCCACCCAGAATATGGAGCACCTGAACACAATCCCCCTGTAGGAGCCGGCTTGCCGGCGATAGCGGTGGATCAGTCGACATATTTATCGACTGAAAGGACGCCATCGCCGGCAAGCCGGCTCCTACAGGGTTATGTATTTACAGAGTCGAATTTTTTTAATCTGCCGATTATGGATTCCAAACGATGGACCTGACCCCACGCGAAAAAGACAAGCTGCTGATCTTCACCGCCGGCCTCGTGGCCGAGCGGCGTTTGGCGCGCGGCGTGAAACTCAACTACCCGGAAGCCATGGCCTACATCTCCGCAGCGCTGCTCGAAGGCGCGCGTGACGGCCAGACCGTGGCCGAGCTGATGCACTTCGGCACCACCCTGCTCAGCCGCGAACAAGTGATGGAAGGCATCCCGGAAATGATCCCGGAGATCCAGGTCGAAGCCACCTTCCCCGACGGGACCAAACTGGTCACCGTCCACCAACCCATCGCCTGAGGCCGCGCCATGACTTACCACATCCGCGATGCGGTGCACGCCGATCTGCCGGCGATCCGCGACATCTACAACGACGCCGTGCTCAACACCACGGCGATCTGGAACGAACAGGCCGTGGACCTCGGCAACCGCCAGGCCTGGTTCAGCGCCCGGCAAGCCCAGGGCTATCCGATCCTGGTGATCGTCGACGGCGATAACAACGTACTCGGCTACGCTTCATTCGGTGACTGGCGACCGTTCGATGGTTTCCGCCACACCGTCGAGCACTCGGTCTACGTACGCAGCGATCAACGCGGCAATGGACTGGGTCCGCAATTGATGGACGTGTTGATCGAGCGTGCCAAAGGCTGCGACAAGCATGTGATGGTCGCTGCCATCGAAAGCGGCAATGCCGCTTCCATCCGCCTGCATGAACGCGTCGGCTTCGTGACCACCGGGCAGATGCCGCAGGTGGGCACCAAGTTCGGCCGCTGGCTGGACCTGACCTTCATGCAACTGACCCTCAATCCTGGCGCGGAGCCGCCGCCCGCCAACAAGGAGTAATGCCCGATGAACGCCGCCCAACTGCGCCGCGTCAATGTTGAAAGCTTTGCGCACTATCGTCAGGGTTTGATTGATCTGCTGCTCGACGCGGTCAGCTATGGCGCCAGTGTCGGGTTCATGGCCGATCTGGATGCCACACAGGCACGCGCCTGGTTCGATGGCGTTCAAGAGGAGCTGAACAAGGGCAACGTGCTGCTGTGGGTGGTGGTCAAGGACGAGCAAGTGCAGGCCAGTGTGCAACTGACTTTGTGCCAGAAAGCCAACGGCCTGAACCGCGCCGAAGTGCAGAAGCTGCTGGTGCGTGAACACGCGCGCCGCCGCGGGTTGGGCCAACAATTGATGAACGCCCTGGAACAGGCCGCGCTCCAGCACAAGCGCGGCATGCTTTACCTCGACACCGAAGCCGGTTCCCCGGCCGAGGATTTCTACAAGGCTCTGGGCTACACCCGTGCGGGAGAAATCCCCGACTACGCCTGCGACCCGAGCGGTCGTTACAAGCCGACCGCCCTCTACTACAAGATTCTCCAAGGAGCCCATTGATGATTCCCGGTGAATTCCAGATCCAGCCCGGCGACATCGAACTCAACGTCGGCCGCCGCACCGTCAGCCTGAAGGTGGCCAACAGCGGCGACCGGCCGATCCAGGTCGGCTCGCACTACCATTTTTTCGAAACCAACGACGCCCTGACTTTCGACCGTGCTGCCAGTCGCGGCATGCGCCTGAACATCCCCGCCGGCACCGCCGTGCGCTTCGAACCGGGGCAGAGCCGCGAGGTCGAGCTGGTTGACCTGGCCGGGCATCGCCGGGTGTTCGGGTTTGCCGGGCGGGTCATGGGTGACCTGTAAGTCATGTGCAGCCTGTACCGGCCTCTTCGCGGGCAAGCCTCGCTCCTACAGGTCATGTGTCGTCCGCAGCACGAACCCTGTAGGAGCGAGGCTTGCCCGCGAATGCGATCTCCCATTCAATTAATTCCTAAGGCAAGCACATGAAGATTTCCCGTCAAGCCTACGCCGACATGTTCGGCCCCACCGTCGGTGACAAGGTCCGCCTGGCCGACACCGAGCTGTGGATCGAGGTGGAAAAAGACTTCACCACCTACGGCGAAGAAGTGAAATTCGGCGGCGGCAAAGTCATCCGCGACGGCCAGGGCCAAAGCCAGCTGCTGGCCGCCGAAGTCGTCGACACGGTGATCACCAACGCGCTGATCATCGACCACTGGGGCATCGTCAAAGCCGACGTTGGCCTCAAGGATGGACGCGTGGCAGGCATCGGCAAGGCCGGCAACCCTGACGTGCAGCCGAACGTCACCATCGCCATCGGCGCCAGCACTGAAGTGATCGCCGGCGAAGGCATGATCCTCACCGCCGGCGGCATCGACACCCACATCCACTTCATCTGCCCGCAGCAGATCGAAGAGGCATTGATGAGCGGCGTGACCACCATGATCGGCGGCGGCACCGGCCCGGCCACCGGGACCAACGCTACTACCTGCACCTCCGGCCCATGGCACCTGGCGCGGATGCTTCAAGCGGCGGACGCCTTCCCGATGAACATCGGCCTGACGGGCAAGGGCAACGCCAGCCTGCCGGAGCCGTTGATCGAGCAGGTCAAGGCCGGCGCCATCGGCCTCAAGTTGCACGAAGACTGGGGCACCACCCCGGCGAGTATCGACAACTGCCTGACGGTGGCCGATCAGTACGACGTGCAGGTGGCGATCCACACCGACACCCTCAACGAGTCCGGTTTCGTCGAGACCACCCTCGCCGCCTTCAAGGGCCGCACCATCCACACCTATCACACCGAAGGCGCGGGTGGCGGTCATGCACCGGACATCATCAAGGCCTGCGGTTTTACCAACGTGCTGCCAAGCTCGACCAACCCGACCCGGCCCTTCACCCGCAACACCATCGACGAACACCTCGACATGCTGATGGTCTGCCATCACCTGGACCCGAGTATTGCCGAAGACGTGGCCTTCGCCGAAAGCCGCATTCGCCGCGAAACGATTGCCGCCGAAGACATCCTCCACGACCTCGGCGCGTTCTCGATGATCAGCTCCGACAGCCAGGCCATGGGCCGGGTCGGTGAAGTCATTACGCGCACCTGGCAGACCGCCGACAAGATGAAAAAACAGCGCGGCCCACTGCCGGGGGATGGCGAGGGCAACGACAACTTCCGCGCCAAACGCTACATCGCCAAGTACACCATCAACCCGGCAATCACCCACGGCATCAGCCATGAAGTGGGCTCGGTCGAAGTTGGTAAGTGGGCCGATCTGGTGCTGTGGCGCCCCGCGTTTTTCGGGGTCAAACCGACGTTGATCCTCAAGGGCGGTGCCATTGCGGCCAGCCTGATGGGTGATGCCAACGCCTCGATTCCGACGCCGCAACCGGTGCACTACCGCCCGATGTTCGCCAGCTACGGCGGCTCGTTGCACGCCACCAGCCTGACGTTCATCAGCCAGGCGGCGCAGGAGGCAGGACTTCCCGAAGCACTGGGCTTGAAGAAGAAAATCGCTGTGGTCAAAGGTTGCCGCGATGTGCAGAAAACCGACTTGATCCACAACGACTACCTGCCGAGTATCGATGTCGACCCACAGACGTATCAGGTCAAGGCCGACGGCGTTCTGCTTTGGTGCGAGCCAGCGGATGTACTGCCGATGGCCCAGCGTTACTTCCTGTTTTAATCGGCCAAATCACCGGAGCCTGGCGTGCCTGGCTCCGGTGTAAAACAGAAGCGATCAACTGTTCGGCTGTACGGTGAAAGGGATTTCTACCCGTTGCAGTTTTGCCCGTTCGATTGCCTGGCGTGTGAATGTTTTGATAAAGGCTTTCTTGTCTTCGTCGATGACTTCCAGCTCGGCGGCGTATTCCGCTTCGGTCATGACCCGTCCCGGCGCAAACGCGCTTTCCGGTTTGTTCAACTCAGCACCGAGCACCCTGAGCTCTTCCTTCAACCGAGCCTTTTGCTCAAGGGAAAGCGTTGTGTCGGTTGCGCGTTTTTCAAGCGCTGAGTAGAACTCAATCGTGGCTTCAATCCGGCGTCTGAAACCTTTGATAACCCCCCGATTGGAACCCTCGACATAGGATGACCAGAACGGCTGCTCGATCAGCAAATCGTCGAGCAATTCACCCGCCTCAAGGTTCAGTACACGATGGAAAGCATCTTCGATCATCGCGCTCGTGACGCCGGCGATTTTTCTGAACTGCATTTTTCGCGACTGCCAGGGCAGGTCTAACCGGTCGGCAAGATCCGTCATGAATGCCAGGTGTACTTCAACCTCATCAATCGTGCCGGTGACCTCGCCCGTCGCATTGACGCGCCTGAATTCCTCACCCATCGCCTCGCGCTCGGAAATCGTTTTGCGCGCGATCCGGCTCAGTTCATCCAGACGTGACTTGCCCTGCGCCAGCGACACCAGTTCACCCTCTACCAGCGCGGGATTTGCCAGTTCATAGGCTTCATGAATCAACACCTCCATCCCCATGGCGTTGAACAGCTGCGCGCCGGCATCGACACACGCCGTGGGCACGGTGGTCAGGGTGAAGAGTTTTTGCCGCAGTTCGGTATTTTTCGACATCGCATCGAGCATTCGCCAGACCTTGGCGGTCATGTCGACCCGAAACCCGAGGTCGTGCTTGAAATGCCCCGATTCAGTGAGTTTGCGAATCTCGTTGAAAAAACCGACCGAACCGATCTCGTCCTCGACGCTGTTCCACACCTCCTGTTTGGCCACCCATTCCGGCCGGGTCATGCCGGTTTCCCAGTCCAGACTGTCGCGCACGCCGCGAGGTGGATAGGGTCGATCGGGGTCCATGCCGACGGACGCGATGTACTCCCTGAGCGTCTGCAGATTGAAGGCCGGCAAAAAATCCGTTTCCCGGCTCAACACCGTGCGCGCCAGCAATTCCGCCTGAACGGAGCCTCTCGTGACCATGGGCACGTAGGTGATTTCGTTGCGCTGCATGTCCAGGTAAAAATGCCGGAACCGCGGCTGCGCGAATAACCCGTCCGGCCAGCTCCGAATGCCGGTGTCGGCCAGGATCAGCGTATGCAACATGCGCATGCTGCCAATATCCGGAACCTGGCCGAGGGGATTGCTGTGCAGGTCCAGGATCTGAAGCCGCGTCAGGTTGCGCAAGTCCGCGACGCCTTGTGCATCCAGGACAATGCGGTTTGCTCGCAGGTTCAGCTCCGTCAGCGCACGCATGCGGCCGATGGCACGAGGAAACCGGGTGAGCGAATTGCCGTTGATGTTGAGCGAGCGCAATCGCGGAAAATGATCGAGCAAGGAAACCTGCGCGTCGGTCAATTCGGTCAGGGTCAGATTGAGGCGGGTGACGTGATCGAAGTTGCCCTCCAGTGTGGGCATGGTGCGCAGACGCCCCCCCAGCGGCAGGTTCTCAAGGTCGAGCACGAAGCCTCGCAACTCGCCGTACGAGTCCACATCGCGCAAGCCGGTGTGCTGCCAACATTCCCTGACCGCTTTGTACACCGCGTTTCTGGACTGCCATTCGGCGATGCCGGCGGGCGTGAAGCGGAATGCTTCGGTCGGTGATTTCAGCCAGCGTTGGAAGTTGGCATTGAGCCGATTGAACTCCTCTTCCAGGGCACTCGCCCTCTGCTCAAGACTGACGTCGCTGCCCCCCGCTTGCAGATAGGACTGAGCTTCGGCCTCCGTCCATCCTGGGCGAACGACGCGGACCCGCTCTTGCGGCGTTACTTGCCCCTGAACTCGACGCAGACCTTGGGCCATCCCGCGCATGCCGCCACGCAGACGCATCGTGGCTGGATCGTACTCAGGTTTTCGAACAGGGTTATCCGACAGAAGCGCGTTGAACCTGTCCCGTGGCAATGGCGTTTTTTGAATGGCGTGCTTGAGCGTCGCGCCTTGATTGATCTGGTACCCCAGCGCGTTCCGTTCGGCATCAGGCAAGGCATGCAACACCGAAGCATAGAGGTCATCAGCCCCATGCAGATGCAGATCATCGGCATCGCGGGCCTGGTACTGACCGTCCTCGCTGACAAGGATTCTGCGAACGGCGGCATCTGCCGGGCCCACACTGTCGCGCAGTGGTCCGTCGAATGAGTATTCGCGGATTTCGATCCGCACGTTTGCGGGCCAGTCGGGCAACGCTTGCAACGAATGCAACGCCAATCGCTCGCTATCGACACCGTACGCGGCATCGAGGTAAAGACCTTCGTAAGCACGTGCGGCGCGTAACGTGCGCAAGGCCAGCCGCGTGCGTTCTCTGAGCTGCAAGGGAAGGCGCGAAGACTCGGTGATACCGAGTAAGTCTTGCGGTTCGATGTCGGCCAGCAACTCACGGGCGATCACCGTCGGGAGGTTGCTGAAGGCGTCCTGGAGCACCCGCACTTGCCGGTTGTCTGTCTGCTGCAAACGGCGATTGAGCGCATCAAACAAAGGCCCCGGATGACTGCCTGCCCGCCCCGCGAGCTTGTTTTTCAAGGCGTCGATGCGGATACGCTCGTCAGTGGAAATGCTCTGTCCGAACAACGCATGGATGTCGGCTTCATTGACAAACTTCACAGCCAGCTCCGGAAGTTTCCCGGCACTGACCTCGGTACGGCTTATCGTCAGCGTATCGGCCGGCGACGCGTCTAGATTGCCGTACTTGATCGAGCGCCCCGACAGTCCGGCGCCGTCAAAAAGCTCGATGCTTTTTTGCTCAGGCCAGCCCGGCAGTTCCACCAGCAAACGGGGCACCTGCTCGATGAACGCTTCGGGAACCTCATCGAGCACTATCTGCCCGGGCAGCTTTTGCACATATGCCCAGGTCTTGAAGCGTTCGATCGTGTCGGTCAGCAGCGCGGGCGGTGGTTCGTTGACGACATGCAGCCGGCGCAACAGGTCTTCCTCGACACCGCTGGCGATACGAATCTGCTCCAGCGTGGCCTCGGACAAATCCTCGACCGCGAGCCCCAGGCGCCGCATGAGCGTGGTTTTGCCCCACTCGACGGGTCGGTCGAGCTCGGTCTTCCACACACCGGCACCGTCGTGTTCGAGTGTGGGTTGATACGCCTGCGGCCGATCCGGATGTTGCAGGCGTGGCTGGCCCGTGAGTGGGTCGTTTCTGACTTCGAAGTATTTGTTTTCATGCTTCAGGATGGTTTTTTCGCTGTGCCGGAACAGCCCCTGCTCACCTGGCGTCACCGTTTTCGGCAACGTCAGGTCATGGGCGTAGGGCGACAGGTCCGGCTTCCAGAGGCGCGTCTTGCCGTCAGGCAACTCAACCTTTTTCAACTGATCGATGAAGGCCGACGGTTTGACCGACGCCGCCGCACCGGCGGGCAACACATGCCCCGCCGCCATGATTGCCAGTTGCGCAAAATTGATCATGACACTGGTCAGATGGGCCGCCGCTTCGTCCCTGTCGCCCTTGCTCCACGCCTCGATACCTTCCATGGTTTCGAACAGCATCTGCCCGACCATGACCGCCAGCATCGCTTCGCCCAGCCCGGGAACCAACATGGAGCCGAAGTTGAACACGTTCCAGCCGATGCTCAGATAGCTGGTCAACCGATTCCAGCGGGTGGTCGCGTCTTCATCGTCGGTCGGCACCGCGATGTGCCGCGCATCCGCAATCGCCTTATCCCTGCGCCAGCGACCGATTTGCGGCCAAATATCGCCAGTAATGATGTTGGTGATGGGCTCTGCGTTGGCGTTTTCAACCGCGGTCTCTCGCCACCACGGCCCCATGTCCAGCGGCTCACGTTGCGTCCAGGTGAACGTGGTGAAACGCTCGCGAACCCGGGCAAAGAATTTGCCATGGTCTTTTTGTGCCACGAATCGGCTGAAAAACTGTTGATAGTCCGGCGAGCGCAACTGGCTCGTCAGCTCCTTCATGAAGTCCGTTAGGGACGCATACTCTTTGAAGGGGTGGTCAGGATCATCCGGGACATAAGCGATCAACGTCCCGTCGAGACGGCTTTGTTGAAAACCATCTTCCCTTTGCAAAGTGGCTTCGACGAGACCGCTGGGGCCATTGGCGAAAAACGCTTCGAGTAATTTGAACTGCTCAAACTCCTGGCCCGGTAGCAGCGTCAAACGCCTGGACCATTCCATCAGCGTGCGTTGATGCCGGGGAACCAGACTGTCGTAAATTCTTTTAACTTCAGTGGGGTCTGCCATTGCACTGAACAACAGGATGCCGGACATCCTGAAGCCCATTAACGAAAGTCGATGGCATTGCAAAGGACGATGATTCCACGCAATGCCTTTTTCATTGTCACGAATTTGCTGAAGTTTCCCGTAGCCATAGGAACTGATGTCGTTTTTCAAATACGCGATCAGCGCAGATTCGTTGAAGATGGCTTTTTCACTGGCCATGCAATGCCGCTCGATTATTGCCTTGGCCGCGATATCTTCGGGCATCAGAGCTGCCTTGAGGTGACGCTGATAGTGCGCGCCGATATCAAGCGTCCGGCACAGGGCCGCGAATTGTTCGACCGTCAGCGCATGCCGCTGTAACTCGTTTTCGTGGTCCCGGGTGAAGATGCCGGAGCCGTCGCGAAACGCGCCGGCCTGCGTTTCAGGCGCCTCGAAATTGTGAAGCGCCGCTTCCAGCAACGTCGATTGCCTGAGCCGACTGGCATTGGTATCGATGCCAAAACCCAGTTTTGCCGGGATATACAGGCGAATAAGCGTCGCATTGACGTCCAGATCCAGATTCAGCTGGTCCTTTAATGCTTTAACGAGCAACGGTTCGGCAAAGGCAAGAATGTCCCGCTGTACATTCTCCAACACGTCGTCCAACGGGACCTGAAGGCGCCAGCGCTCATCCGTCAGTTGCTTGAGGTACTGACGGTCGATGGCGCGTGCATTCAAATACCACTGCGCAAATTCCACGGTCGAATCGGCCATCGTAAGCAGTCGTGAAACAGGTGCGTCTTTTAGCGGCGAAGGCAGTTTGCCCAGCAAATAATCATGATGAACATTGTCTTTGCTTCTTCCATGCCCGGTAATAACTTGCAACGCCGGAGCGTCCGATAGTTCGTTCATTTCGCAAATCCTTATGCGATGAAAAGAACCACCAGACTATTGAGTGCGATTAAAAACAAAAGCTTAAAAAACCACTTGAAAAACCGCGCCAGCCCAACAATGCATTTAATTTCAGGATCTAAAAAATATTTAATTAGCACCCTGGGGCCACTAAAGAATGGTCGCCGGCGCAGTGGTAGTTTTTAGGGGGTGCCAAAGGGGCTAAGATGCCTCGGATTGCCATCAGGAAACCGACCATGCGCCTATCCGAATTCATCAGGCAACACGTAGACCGTATCGTCGATGAATGGGAGCAGTTCGCCAGAACGATTACCCCGGCGGCCGAAAATATGGATCGAGTGGCCTTGCGTGATCACGCCAGGGAAATTCTGTTGGCAGCAGCGCGGGACATGACCACCGCGCAAACAGCCAGCGAGCAACTCGCCAAGGCCAGGGGCGAAGGTCCGGAGAAAACCCCGAGCCTGGACGAAGCCGGCGCCAGCCATGGTGAACTGCGCCATACCGTGGGCTTCGATCTGATGCAGATGACCAGCGAATTCCGTCACCTGCGTGCCTGTGTGATCCGGTTGTGGGTCAACAGCCTGGAATCACCGGACCTCGCTTACTTCCAAGACATGATCCGTTTCAACGAAGCCATCGATGAAGCCCTTGCCGAATCCACGGCGGCCTATGCCGAACAGGTCAATCATTCGCGGGATATCTTCCTGGCTATTCTCGGCCATGACCTGCGTGCCCCCTTGCAGGCCGTGAGCCTGTCCACCGAAATGCTGATGCGCAAAACCACGCTTGAAGGCGATGCCCTGGCTTGTGCGATCAATATCAAACGCGGCGCGCGGCACATGGCGGTGATGGTCGGCGATTTGCTGGAACTGGTGCGCAGTCGCCTGGGCAAGAGCCTGCCAATTGAACCGAAGCCGATGGACCTGGCCGATGCCGCTCACGCAGCGATTGCCGAAGCCTGTGCCGGTAATCCCGAATGCGATCCGACAGTTCATGCACTGGGCGACACGACAGGCGTGTGGGATGCCGGACGCCTGGCTCAACTGCTGCAAAACCTGATCGGCAATGCGTTGCAGCATGGGTCGAACAAACGTGATGTGACGGTGACCCTCACCGGCGAACCAGACACCGTTCGTCTAACGGTGCATAACTTTGGAGCGCCGATACCCGAGGACGCAATCGGCACGATTTTCGATCCGCTGGTACGCAGCGCCGATGAAGAACTCGGCCAGCCGTCCACCAGCCTTGGCCTGGGGTTGTTCATCGTCAAGGAAGTGGTCGATGCGCACGGCGGGACGATCGAGGTCAGTTCGAACGAAGTTGATGGGACGCTGTTTACCGTGGTGTTGCCCAGATAGACCGCCATCTGTAGGAGCCAGCTTGCTGGCGATGGCGATCTTACGGACGCCATCGCCAGCAAGCTGGCTCCTACAGGATTCAAGTACGCTTCAGCTATTCGACAACCAACCGCGCCAACCGCTGCTTGAGCATCCGGTTCTCGGCCCGCAGTTGCTGCACCTCTTCAAGCAGGTCGAGCGCCAGGGCGACGCCTTCCCACTCCAGCTCCAGGTCGTGCCGCAGCTTGGCGGCACGCTTGGCCAGCGCCAGCTCATAATCGGTGAAACGCCAATCCTTGGGCTGCTTGCCCTGAGGTTCGAGGATGCCGTGCTCGACGATTTCGATCACGTAGACGTCCGACAAATCGGTCGCCTCACAGAATTCTGCCATGTCCAGTTGAACGATCAGGGGGTTGCTCATGATGGGCTACTCCGTCTCTTGGATCAGAAGTTTTCTCTCGGGTCGAATGCGGCTTTTTTCGCCAGTTCCTGCCACAACGCCTTGACCTCGTCGCTCGAGGTCTTTGGCATGACCGCCTTCAATTGCACGAACAGATAACCGCGTTGACCGGCCTTGTTCAGCAAGCCGTGGCCCTTGGCACGCATACGCTGGCCGTTCTGGCTACCGGCCGGCACCTTGAGGTTGATCTTGCCTGTCAGTGTAGGCACGGCCACTTCGGTGCCCAGCGCCAATTCCCACGGAGCCAGCGGCAGCGTAATGATCAGGTCCTCGCCTTCGACGTCGAACTTCGGATGCGGCGCAAAGCGAATGATCAGGAACAAGTCGCCGTTGGCACCACCACCGATGCCTGGTGCACCCTGGCCTTTGAGGCGGATGCGCTCGCCGTCGGTCACGCCGGCGGGGATTTTAACGTTCAGGCTTTTGCTGGTGTTGCTGACGTGCTGGCCGGCAGCGTTGTACTGCGGCACCTGGAACGTGACCTTCTTCGATTCGTTCGAGAGGGTTTCTTCCAGAAAGATTCCAAGTTCCATTTCCACGTCTTGCCCTCGACGTCCGGCACTGCGGCGCGACTCTCCACCACCAAACCCAGGACCACGGTTACCGAAGATCGAACTGAAGAAGTCCGAAAAATCGCCCGAGTCCTGACCACCACCAAAACCACCGCCGCCACGCCCCTGCCAACCTGGCGGGCCCTGGAACGGTTGGCCGTGCTGGCCGTATTTGCGCAAGTCGTCGTATTCGGCGCGCTTGTCGGCACTTTTCAGCGCTTCATAGGCTTCCGAAGCGTCCTTGAATTTGGACTCGGCGTCCTTTTCCTTGCTGACGTCCGGGTGGTATTTGCGCGCCAGCTTACGATAAGCCGCCTTGATCGTCTTATCGTCCGCGGTCGGTTCCACACCGAGAATCTTGTAATAGTCTTTGAAGTCCATCGTGGAATCACCATCCATTATCAAAATCGCGCCATCAGCCTCAGCATGCTCTTAATTGCCGCACGAGGTTTGACCGATCTCAAGTTTGTGACCGGACAGCGCATTAGAAGTTTATCGGCAGCGGCGGGCGGTTCTTTTGTCCGTCCCAATGGCTGCCAGGGCCAATGCAGACAAGTTTGGGGCATCGGGCCGTCTTATCAAGGCGCTAATTACCGAGATTTAGCGGATAGTCGGCCTTCGAATCTGCGCCGCACTGGCATACACTGCGCGGCCGTTTTTTAACCGGAACCTGATAGACATGAAAAACGCATCTCCAGCCCGTGCCTGTGGTATCGACTTCGGCACGTCCAACTCCACCGTCGGCTGGCTGCGCCCCGGCATGGAAACGCTGATCGCGCTGGAGGACGACAAGATCACCCTGCCCTCGGTGGTCTTCTTCAATATGGAAGAACGCCGCCCGGTCTACGGCCGTCTGGCGCTGCACGAGTACCTGGAAGGCTACGAAGGCCGCCTGATGCGCTCGCTCAAGAGCCTGCTGGGTTCCAAGCTGATCAAGCACGACACCAGCGTGCTCGGCACGGCGATGCCGTTCAAGGACTTGCTCGGGTTGTTCATCGGTCAGTTGAAGAAACGTGCTGAAACCGCCGCTGGTCGCGAGTTCGATGAAGTGGTGCTGGGTCGTCCGGTGTTCTTCGTCGATGACGACGAGATGGCCGACCAGGAAGCGGAAAACACCTTGGTGGACGTGGCCCGCGCCATCGGCTTCAAGGATGTGTCGTTCCAGTACGAGCCGATTGCGGCAGCGTTCGACTATGAGTCGACCATCGAAAAGGAAGAGTTGGTACTGATCGTCGACATCGGCGGTGGTACGTCTGACTTCTCGCTGGTGCGCCTGTCTCCTGAGCGCCGCAACCATGACAACCGTCACGAGGACATCCTCGCCACCGGCGGCGTGCACATCGGCGGGACCGATTTCGACAAGCAGTTGAGCCTGCAAGGCCTGATGCCACTGTTCGGCTACGGCAGCCGGATGAAGAGTGGTGCCTACATGCCGACCAGCCACCACATGAACCTGGCGACCTGGCACACCATCAACTCGGTGTACTCGCAGAAATCGACCCTGGCCTTGGGCAGCATGCGCTACGACATCGAAGACACCGGCGGCATCGACCGTCTGTTCAAGCTGATCGAGCAACGTGCCGGGCACTGGCTGGCGATGGAAGTGGAAGAAACCAAGATCCAGCTGACCCACGCCGACAGCCGCCATGTGCCGCTGGACCGCATCGAGCCGGGCCTGAGCGTGGAGTTGAGCCGGGCGTTGTTCGAGTCGGCCATCGACAACTTGCTGGAGCGCGTGCGCAACAGCGTGACCCAGATGCTGAACGACGCCAACGTGCGGGTCGATCAGGTGGATACGGTGTTCTTCACCGGTGGTTCGAGCGGGATTCCGGCATTGCGCAACAGCGTCTCGGCGATGTTGCCGAATGCGCGGCATGTGGAAGGCAACATCTTTGGCAGCATCGGCAGTGGTTTGGCGATTGAAGCGGCCAAGCGTTACGGGCCGATGGACTGATCCAGAACCGAGTCGCGCCCTTCGCGGGCAAGCCTCGCTCCTACAGGTTTGGTGTCGTAACCATTATCGGTGAACGACACAAACCCTGTAGGAGCGAGGCTTGCCCGCGAAAGCGTCAGATCAGGCAATACATATCGACCGGATCAAACCATCCCCACCTGCTTCAACTCACTCTTCAAATACGCGTAATAAATCGGCCCAGCCACCACCCCCGGCAGGCCGAACGCGGCCTCGAACACCAGCATCGCCAACAGCAACTCCCACGACTTGGCACTGATCTGCCCGCCGACAATGCGCGCGTTGAGGAAGTATTCGAGCTTGTGGATAACAATCAGATAACCCAGCGCGGCCACCGCGACCCAGATCGACAGCGACAAACCGACGATGGTGATCAGCGTGTTCGACATCAGGTTGCCGATCACCGGCAGCAGGCCGAGCAGGAAGGTCAGCACGATCAGGGTTTTGGTCAACGGTAGTTTGATGCCGAACATCGGCAGGACCACCGCCAGGAAAATCCCGGTGAAGAAGGTGTTGAGCAGGGAAATCTTGATCTGTGCGAACACGATGTTGCGGAACGCCTGGACCAGCAGGTGCAAGCGATCAAACAGTGCGGCGGCCAGCGGCTTGCGCTTGGTCAG
Organism: Pseudomonas sp. BF-R-01; assembly: GCF_019946615.1. NCBI lineage: Bacteria > Pseudomonadati > Pseudomonadota > Gammaproteobacteria > Pseudomonadales > Pseudomonadaceae > Pseudomonas > Pseudomonas sp. BF-R-01. The sequence goes on along the minus strand of NZ_JAGYFX010000005.1, from coordinate 42,474 downwards.
GTCCGGCACCCGTTGCAGGGCGATGATCGCGCCGAGCACCATGCCGATCAGCAACGTCACGAACATGTGCGCCGCGTCCTTGCCCACCAGTTGCAGATCGCTGAGGTGTTTGCTCATCCACTCGCCAATCGCCACGCGAAACTCGGCGGCGCTGGCCGGCAGGTAGGCGTCGATGAACGGCGGCAACTGACCGCGAGCGCGGTCGACCACGAGCATGAATTTATCGAGGGAAGCGCCGGGGTTTTCCGCCTCATGCAGCAGGAAACTGAAAGCGCCGGCAAAGATCAGCGTCAGCACACTGACCACCAACGTCCCCAGTAACGCCACCGCCAGCCAGCGCGCACGCCGACCTTCGATCAGTCGCTGCAATTGCGGGGTGAGCATGTTGACCAGTTCGAACACCAGCAGACCGGCCAGCAGGCTTGGCAGCAAGCGCAACGGAATCACCAGCAGCAAACCACCAAAGATGATGACCCAACTGATGAGCAGCAAGACTTGGCGTTGAGAAAACGTTGGCATACAGCCTCAAAACGAACGGCGTAAAAGGATTGGCAGTCTGCCAGCGTTCGGGTGTCAGCACTAGGGATTGTGTGGGGCGACGTTGGTCGGGGGCAGAGGCGATTTCTGCAGCGCTCTGGCCGGCCTCATCGCGAGCAGGCTCGCTCCCACATTTGTCCTGTGTATGCAGATCCATTGTGGGAGCGAGCCTGCTCGCGATGGGGCCCTCACAATCCCCGCAAATCCGTTTATTTCTTCTTCAGGCAATCACTCATGAACGCCTTGCGCTCATCACCCTTGAGGGCCTTGGTCGCGGCATCGGCATTGCAGGTTTTCATCTTCTCTTGCTGAGGGGTCAAGGCTTTCGCGTCATTGGCGGCTGGCGCGGCTTTAAGGCAGGTGCTCATGAAGGCTTTGCGCTCATCGCCCTTGAGGCTTTTCGCGGTAGCGTCGGCATTGCAGGTGGTCATCTTGTTCTGTTGGGCAGTGGCGGCGAAGCCCTGGGAGCAGAGCAGCAAACCGATCATCAACAAAGGGACACGCAACATCGTCATGGAGTTTTCTCCTTGTTGCCGCACCGAGGGGCACGGCCTCGCTCTGGAGTGTAGACAAAGCCTGTTACAGCTTCCTGCCCGGCAGATGGCTTCGGCGATACTGCTCTGGCGTACATCCGGCTTGACGCTGGAACATGGCGATAAACGCCGACCCGGTGCTGTAGCCCATGTCGAACGCGATTTCCTGAATGCTGCGATGGCTGTCCAGCGCTTCGATCGCCGCCAGAAAACGCAGGCGCTGCCGCCACTCGCCGAAACTCATGCCCAACTCGCGCACAAACTGCCGCGCCAGGGTGCGCTCGCTGACGTGAATCTGCTCGGCCCATGCCGACAACGGCCGGTTATCTCCGGGCTCAACCTGCAAGGCTTCCAGAATACCGAGCAGCCCGGGACTGCTGGCGTAGGGCAAGTAGCATTGGTGAATGGGCGCCTGCTGCAGCTGATCCACCAGCACTTGGGCCAGGCGTTGGTCGGTCTCTTGCTCGGGAATCTTCACGTCACGGGCGGCGAAGTCCTTGAGGATTGCCTTGAGTATGTCGCTGATCGCCAGGGTGCAGGCCTGCTTCGGCAGCTCGTGGCACAGCGCCGGTGCGAGGCAGACGGCGCGGTAGTTGATCGGCTGATTGCTGTAGAAACTGTGTTCGATCTGCGGCGGCACCCACACGGCATATTGCGGCGGCGACATGAAACGGCTGCTGCCGATTTCCATGTGCAACACACCGTTGGCCGAATACTCCAGGGTGCCCCAGGGGTGACGGTGGGCCGAGGCATATTCGTGGCTATTGAAGTCGGCGTAGCGGAAGTACACCGGCGCGGGCAATTCGCTGAAATCCAGCAGGTCGATGTGTTTGCTGTTCATGCTGTCTGTCATCAGGGTCAGGTTGTCTGGATCGCAGTATAGGCTTGCATCCGGACAGGCGATAATTCTCCCTCATTAACGTTCTGGTTGTTCCTGATGCAATACGCTTATCCCCTGCTGGCCATTTTCATTTGGGCTGGCAACACCGTGATCACCAAAATGTCGGCCGGGGCGATCTTCCCGGCGGAGATCGGTTTTTACCGCTGGCTGCTGGCCGGATTGTTGTTCACACCGTTCATGCTCAAACCGGTGATCGCCCATTGGTCGGCCATCCGCCCGAACCTGGGGAAGATTTTCGTCCTCGGCGTGCTGGGCATGGCGGTTTATCAGAGCCTGGCGTACTTCGCGGCGACGCTGACCTCCGCCACTAACATGGGCATCATCCTGTCGCTGATGCCGTTGATGTCGCTGGCCATGGCCATCGTCAGTCTGGGCCAGCGCCTGACCGCCGGTGCACTGGCCGGTGCGGTGTTGTCGTTTGGCGGTGTGTTGGTGGTGGTGTCGTCCGGCAGCCTCAGTGCATTGCTTGAGCACGGGGTGAACCTGGGCGATGCAATGATGCTGATCGCCACGCTGGCCTATGCGATTTACAGCACGCTGCTGAAAAAATGGCAGCTGCGTTTGCCGCCGCTGGTGTTGTTGTATCTGCAGGTGTGGGTGGCGGTGGTGGTGCTGTTTCCGTTGTTCGCCGTGTCGCCGAAAATCGGTCCGACGCTGCAGAATATTCCGCTGGTGCTGTATGCCTGCCTGCTGGCTTCGATGGTTGCGCCGCTCGCATGGATGCAGGCCGTGGTGCGTCTGGGACCGAGCCGGACGACGCTGTTTTTCAATTTGCTGCCGGTGATTACCGCATTGATTGCCGCGCTGGTGTTGCATGAGCAATTGGCGATGTATCACCTGGTGGGCGGGATGTTGACGTTGGGTGGGGTGATTGTTTCGGAGCGTTGGACCATGGTGTTGGGCCGTAAGGTTAGCGTCGCCTGATCTGACGCCATCGCGGGCAAGCCTCGCTCCTACAGTTCATGCGCTGTCCCTGTAGGAGCGAGGCTTGCCCGCGAAGAACGATAATGCGGTCTGACGGCTAAACCCCCGCCGCCTTCAACCGCGCCGCATGCTCGACAAACAACCGGATCGGCTCGGCCCCCTTCCCCACCAACCCCAACGATTGGTTGACGATGTCAAAGTGATCCAGCGGATACTCATCGCCAATCACCGTGCCCAGATGCGAGCTGTAACGCCCGACCATCCCGTCGCAATGCCCGACTTCACGCACGAAGGTTTTGGCAAACAGCCGACAACTGCGGTTCGTCCCGTCGAACAGATTGCGCCCGCGATCGGTCTTGCCTGGCTGCAACGTGCCGGACCACGAGTAATAGCGCACGCCGTTGACCTCTTCCGGCCCGTGCCCGCCCCATGTTTCAGGCAAGCCCTGTGGATAACGTTGGTTGAACAACGCCACACCCGCCGTCGTCAGCGATTCATGGGACGCGTGGATGTCCACCGGCAGCTTCGGTCCGCGATAACCCGTCTCCAGCAAACTCATCAACGCACCGATGATCCGAAGAAAAAACGCCAGCAGCCGCCCCCTCGCGCTGTCCGCCGGGTAATGTTTGTGCAAGTAGTCCGCCAGTTCCGAGCCGTGATTGGGGCCTGCCACCGAGGTCACGGAAGCCACGCGATCCGGGCGTTTGGCGGCGGCGTAACGGGCGGTCAGTGAGCCTTGGCTGTGGCCGATCAGGTTGACCTTCTCGGCACCGGTTTCGCGCAGGATTTCATCGATCCGCGCCAGCAATTGTTCACCGCGCACTTCAGTCGAGTGCAGCGGCGACACTTGAACCGCAATCACCGTCGCCCCACCCTGGCGCAACGCCGCCACGATCCCGTACCAGTACGGATAAAGCACCAGACGGATAAACCCGAGCATTCCCGGGACCAGCACCAACGGATAACGCGTGGCAGAACCTTGCGACATGGGCAAACGTCCTTGTGATCGGTGAGGTGACGCAAGGCTGAATACAAGACATCAGCCCAGCATCGACATCGAATGTGACAGCTCGACGACCAGTCTATGACATCCGCTCTATTTCAGCCCCGCCACCCCCGCCACGATCAATCCGACCGATACCAGTTTGACCGCCGTCAGGCTTTCGCCGAGCAACGCAAACCCGAGAAACACCGTGCCCAGCGAACCGATGGCGGTCCAGATCGGGTAAGCGATGCTCACCGGCAATTCGCGCATCGCCAGGGTCAGGAAGTAAATCCCGCCCACCGCCGCCACGACCGTGATCAGCGACGGCCAGAGCCGGGTGAAGCCTTCGGCATACTTCATGCCCATGGCGAAGGTGACTTCGAACCCGGCGGCAATCAGCAAAAACACCCAGGCCATCTAGAACTCCCTGGCCAGCGTCAGCAAACGCTGCTCGGCCTCAGCGACGGAGATCTCAAAGGTGCGCTCGGCGGATTCTTCACCCTCGGCGGCCACGACGGTCACGTCGGTAATGCCGATAAACCCCAGCGCCGTGCGCAACAGCGTATCGGCATGGTTCAAGGCTTCCAGTTCACCACCGGGACCGAAACCGAACCCGCCACGGCTGGTGACGATCAGCGCTTTCTTGCCGTGCACCAACGGCTCGTATTGCGCGACACCATTGTCCAGCGTGTGATTGAAGGTCAGCCCGAGCCGCACGATTTGATCGATCCACGCCTTGAGGCCGCTGGGCACGCTGAAGTTGTGCATCGGCGTGGAAATCAGCAGCAGATCGTGGCCCAGCAACTCGGCGACCAGTTCATCGCTGAACGCGAGGTCGGCCTGCATCGTCAGCGGCCGCGCCTCGGGCTCGGGGTAAAACGCGGCGGCCACAAACGCTTCGTTGACCGGAGGAATCAACGCCCGTCCGACTTCGCGGCGAGTCAGTTGCGCGTGCGGATGGCGGGCCTGCCAGGCGCCGAGAAACACTTCGGCCAGGCGACGGGAGTGGGAACGTTCGCCCCGTGGGCTGGCGTGAATGGCAAGAATTGTGTTCATCTGAATCTCCTGAGGACTAAACTCAAACGGCGTGTGGTATGCAGCTTGTGCCCGCGACCGCCTCGCCTCAAATGAGCAAAAATCAGCTTGGGTGAATTCATTTCATCCATGGAGTGTTCAATGTTTGCCTCGCTGCCACTGACCGCCCTGCGCGCCTTCGAATCCGCCTCACGCCTGCTGAGTTTCAAGGCCGCCGCCGAAGAACTGTCGGTGACGCCAACGGCGGTTTCCCACCAGATCCGCTCGCTGGAAACCTGGCTCGGCGTGCCGCTGTTCGAGCGACTGCCACGGCAAGTGCGCCTGACCGAATGCGGCGAGCGCCTGTTTCACAGCCTGCACGGCGCTTTTCTGGAAGTGGCGCAAAGCGTCGACACCTTGCGCCCGCAACGCAGCGGCACCAGCCTGACAATCTCCACCACCGCCGCTTTTGCCGCCTTGTGGCTGGTACCGCGACTGGGGCGTTTTTACGCCCGGCATCCGAACATCAGCGTGCGGCTGGATACCCATTGCGAAGTCATCGATTTGCATCAGGACGCCAGCGTCGATCTGGTGGTGCGTTATAGCCTCGATGACTACCCGAACCTTTATGGCCTGTGCCTGTTCGATGAATCGTTCGGCGTTTATGGCTCGCCGGAACAGGTTGCACAGGCCAGCATCCGGGCACCGACGTTGATCAGCGTGCGTTGGCACAACTCGAAGCTGTACGCCCATGGCTGGGAAGCGTGGTGCTCGCAGTCAGCAGAAACCTGGCTGACGGCAAACCCGGCGGTCCGCGAATACGACGAAGAGCATTACGCGCTGCAAGCCGCGATCGCCGGACAAGGCCTGGTGCTGGCGAGCAATATTCTGGTGTCCGAGAGCGTGGCCAGTGGTTTGTTGGTGGCTTACCGGAGTGAAATCCAGGTGAGTGGCGCCGGTTACAGCGCGCTGTGCGTACCGGGTCGTGAACGCCATCCGCCGGTGCGGGCATTTTTTGCGTGGTTGCAGGAGGAAGCCCGATTGTCTGGCTTGCTGCCAAGGTCGCCAATCACATCAAACTTTTCGCCGCGCTTGTCACTCACACCGGAGTAGCGATCACTTCCCTGTGGCCGACATCCTGAAAGATTTGTAGCGCCTGTCAGACCGTCATCGGTTTATTTGGTGGGCTTAACGGTGACGGGGGCCTTGCCTGCCTTCATCTGCTCCAGCAACGGCGCACACTGATTCGGCTCACCCCCACTCGGCGCCACCAGCGCCAGCAACCCCGCCGCCGGCGCCGCAATCACGCCCAAGGCCACCATCCCCGCCCCGCGCAATATCAGCGGCACCGCCTTCACGCCCGCATCCGGCTTGATGAACTTGCCTCGCACGTACAGCGGCGAACGCAGGGAAATCAGGCGCCAGCCCTTGGATTCCGGGGTGATGGTCAGGTCCAGTTGCTCAGTCGCCATGTTCGCCGTGCCATCGATGTAGATGATCGCGTTCTCGGTATCGAAGACAAACAACCGAGTGGTGGCCAGGCCGGTCTTGATGTCGAAGTCGGCCGCCGCGCAATTGATCTTCACTTCTTTGTCGCCAAAGATTTTACCGACCACGTAGTTGCCAACATTCAGCCCGGCCAGCTCCATCAACTCGCGGCTGATGGCACCGTCGTTGATCAGCATCTTCAGATTGCCATTGGCCGTGCCCAGCAACTTGGCCACCGAGTTGCCGTGACCACTGATGTCGGCATCGCCATTGAGCTCGCCGAAACTGGTCTTCATCGGTTCAAAGGTCGGGAACAGCTGCTTGAGCTTGAAACCGCGCCCGGTCAGCTTGGCGTTGCCTTCCAGCGGCTCGGTGCGACCGTTCAGGCGAATCTGCGCATCCAGTTTGCCGCCGGCCACGCCGAAACGCAGGGGTTCGAGACTGAGCACGCCGTCGGTCAGCACCAGGTGCGTGTAGAGGTCATTGAACGGCAGTTTTTCACTGTGGACGATGCGCTTGCCGGTGAATTCGACGTCGGCGTCCATGTCGCGCCAGCGCTCGGTCTTGAACTCTTCGACCGGTAACACCTTGTCCGCCGGCTGCTTGCTTTCGCCGCCGCGGGCCTTTTGCTTGGCGTTGGAGTCGGCGCCGATCAAGGGCGCAAGGTCGGTAAACAAGAGTTGATTGGAGAGCAGCGAACCGCTGAGTTTCGGCCGAGGCTGACTGGCGACATAGGCCAGGCTGCCATGGATGTCGCTCTCGCCGATCTTGCCGTTGAACGCTTCGTAATGGAACACCGCGCCGCCCGGCTCATGCAGCTTGGCGATCAAGTGGCCGTCGGTGGCGTAGGGCGGTGTATCCGGCAGGGTCACGCCGGTCAGCGGATAGAGATTGCCCAGGCTGCTGCCGGCCAGTTTCAGCCGCAGGTCCAGCGCACCAAGGTTGAGTGGGTCGGTCAGCGTACCGGCGAGCTCGACGCTGGTGTCGGCAATCTTGACCTGGGCCTGGAGCGGGAACGGCCGGGCCGAATCCTGCAAGGCCAGCAGGCCGCCGATCTTGCCTTCGCCCGTCAGTTTCTGGCCGTGGTATTGGCCTTTGACCTTCAGTGCAAACGCGTAATCCTGGGGAGCCGCGCCCTTCTCCTGCGCAGTTTTCGCGGCTTTTTCGCCGACGATGTCGCTGAATGGGATCGGCTTGCCCAGCGGATCGATGATCAGGTCGAGCTGGGTTTTCAGGCTCTGGTCGTCGAGGGTGACGTGGCCTTTGTCGAAGCCGATCGCACCGATGTCGACCACCCAACTGGAAGGTTTGGCGTTCGGGTCTTTCGGGTCGAGCTTGAAGGTCCAGTTGGCGCGGCCATCGGCCAGGCGCTGGAGGTCTGCGTTCGGTTCGGTCAAGTCAATGCGCGGGATCGTCACCCGTTGCGCCAACAGAGCCAGCGGCGAAATGCGCAGCTCGACGCGTTTGAGCGTGGCCATTTGCGGTTGCTTCGACCAGTCCGGGTTGCCGAGGCTCAGGTCCTGCGCCACCACATGCGGCCACGGCACCCAGGCGCGCCACCCACCTTCGTCAAGCTCACGCCGCCAGACCACCGCGAGGTTGCCATTGATGGCAAACGGTCGATGCAGCTCTTCGGAGACTTTGGCGTTGAGGGTCGGTTTGATCCGGTTCCAATCGAAGAACGCGATGATCAGAACCAGTATCGCCAGTAACACAACCAGGCTGGCAAAGGTCCAGGCAAGAATTTTCGGGGTGCGCGTCATTGCACAGGGCTCCTGAATACGACTGAGCGCCCTGACCGCGACGCGCGTGTGAAACCTCAGGCCAGAACCGGCCTGGCATGAAGCCTAGGACTGGGAAACGGCGCGCAGGTTTAATCGAAATGCGGCTTAACGTTCAAATAATCGGTCGGGGACACCCTGCACTCGAAATCCGGCGTTACCGACCCCGCACTTTTGTGCGACGCACGTGAGTAGAAAATACCCACATCAGTGCGAAAACATCCGCCGGAAAGGCCCGGTCTAGAGCCTTCGCACGGAACAATCAATTCTGTTGATTATTACCATTGCGTTTATGAACTTTTATATCGACTTATCGAGAGTAGCATTGGCCTCGTACCCACTTTGCCGCCCTCCCACGGAGCACATGATCATGAAACGCCAACTACTGTTTAGCCTTACCCTCTCCATGCTGGCCAGCACCGCTTTCGCCCTGCCAGCCGCTGACCAGGCCACCCCACAAGTGAAAGACAGCCACTCGGTGTTCAGTCAAACCGTTGCCGAAGGTGGTAATGATCGCCTGAAAGAAAAAGGCCTGATCACTCAAGATGGTTCGGACCGCACTCCACAAGGTCAAACCCTGGCCGCTGACGGTTCCGATCGCACCCCACAAGGCCAAACCCTGGCTGCCGACGGTTCCGACCGCACCCCACAAGGCCAAACCCTGGCTGAAGGTGGTGGTGACCGCGTAATCGAACGCAACAGCGCTGTGAGCTAAGCCCATGGCGGCCTTGAAAAAAAGCCCAATCCACGGATTGGGCTTTTGACTTTATAGAAGCCACGCATTCCCTCGCATCACTCCCGATAGTCGTTCGACGCCGGCAAAGCCGATTTGCTAGAGTGCGCCGCTGTCTTGTCCAGAAAACACCCTTGCGATGCTGCCCCGCGCCGAACAGAAACAACAAACCCGCAATGCCTTGATGGACGCTGCCCGCCATTTGATGGAGTGCGGCCGAGGATTCGGCAGCCTGAGCCTGCGCGAAGTGGCGAAAACCGCCGGCATCGTCCCCACCGGTTTCTACCGGCATTTCGCCGACATGGATGAACTGGGCCTGGTGCTGGTGAGCGAAGTCGGACAAACCTTCCGCGAAACCATCCGCCTGGTGCGTCACAACGAGTTCGTCATGGGCGGCATCATCGATGCCTCTGTGCGGATTTTTCTCGACGTGGTGTCGGCCAATCGTTCGCAATTCCTGTTTCTGGCCCGCGAGCAGTACGGCGGTTCGCTACCGGTGCGCCTGGCCATCGGTCGCTTGCGCGAAGACATCAGCTCGGACCTTGCGGCCGATTTGTCGCTGATGCCAAAGCTGCAACACCTGGACATCGCCGGCCTAAGTGTCATGGCCGATCTCATCGTCAAAAGCGTGTTTGCGACCCTGCCGGAAATCATTGATCCGCCGGCCGAGGCGTTGCCCGCGCATCTGACACCACAGGCGAAAATCACACAGCAGCTGCGCTTTATCTTCATCGGCCTCAAGCACTGGCAAGGCCTGGGCAGCACGGAATAACCCTCCTGCACGCCGATCTCCTGTAGGAGCCGGCTTGCTGGCGATTCAGGCAACACGGTGCGTCTGAACCACCACCTCCCTTGTAGGAGCTGGCTTGCCAGCGATGGCGCCCTTCAGCCAATAAAGATGTCGTCTGGTCGACCGCTATCGCCGGCAAGCCGGCTCCTACAAGGTTGGGTGGTGAATGCGGGATCGCGCACAATCTGGAACACACCCTGCGCCGTCATTTGGTGCGCCTCTCCCAGCCCCGCACCAAATTGCCGCAACAAACTGAAACACCCTCCATGCGCCGACAGGCATTTCCTACACTTGCGCCGATTGGCAAGCCCCTTGCTCTAGCCTGACTATTGTCCATAGCTGGAAGCTTTCCGATGCTGGTGATTCATCGCAGAATCGACCCTCAACCCGTCTGGGCCGCCGAGTTGCACCTGACCTTCGAAGCCCGGAGCAAAAGCCGTTTGCGCTGTTTCAGTGCCGAGGGTGAAGACGTCGGGTTGTTTTTGGAGCGCGGTCAGTCGCCCCTGACTGATGGCGAATGCCTACAGGCTGAAGACGGTCGCATCGTCCGCGTCTGCGCCCGCCCCGAACAACTGCTGCACGTCACCTGCGCCAATGCATTCGAACTGACCCGCGCGGCCTATCACCTGGGCAATCGCCACGTCGCCCTGCAAGTCGGTGATGGCTGGTTGCGCCTGCTCGACGACTACGTGCTCAAGGCCATGCTCGAACAACTTGAAGCCAAGGTCGAAAACATCGAAGCGCCGTTCCAGCCGGAGCACGGCGCCTATGGTGGTGGCCATCACCACTCGCGGCATGGCGACGAAGACTTCAACTACCCGCCGAAACTGCATCAGTTCGGCGTGCGCCAATGAACCCGGCCTGGGCGCTGTTGCGCCTGGCCAGTCCGCAATTGCCGATTGGCGGCTACAGCTATTCCCAAGGTCTGGAAATGGCGGTGGATAACGGCCGGGTAAGTGATTCAGACAGCGCCCGTCGCTGGATCAGCGATCAATTGCTACTGAACCTGGCACGCTTCGAGGCGCCGCTGCTGCTCGCCCATTGCGTGGCCGCCGCCACAGAAAACTGGGCCGAACTGCTGCAACGCTGCGAAGAACACCGCGCCAGCCGGGAAACCCGCGAGTTGCATCAGGAGAGCCGACAGATGGGCTACTCCCTGCAGCAACTGCTCAACGGTTTGCCGGAACTCGATGCACCGGCCCGCGCCTTTCTCGAACAACGCCCCGAACCGCACCTGGCCCTCGGCTGGGCGCTGGCCGCACGCGCCTGGCACATCAGCCCGCAAGACGCGCTGGCCGCATGGCTCTGGAGCTGGCTGGAAAACCAGTTGGCGGTGCTGATGAAAACCCTGCCGCTGGGCCAGCAAGCCGCGCAACGACTGACCAGCGAACTGCTGCCACTGCTGCAACAAGCCCAGCAGGACGCCACCCGAATCAACCCCGACCACTATGGCAGCGCCACTTTCGGCCTGTCCCTGGCGTGCATGGCCCATGAGCGCCAGTACAGCCGTCTGTTCCGTTCCTAGGGCCTGTTATTTTGGAGAATCACATGAACACACAACCTCTGCGCGTCGGCATCGGCGGCCCGGTCGGTTCCGGCAAAACCGCCCTGACGCTGGCCCTGTGCCTGGCGTTGCGCGAGCGCTACAACCTGGCGGTCGTGACCAACGACATCTACACCCGCGAAGACGCCGATTTTCTGGTGCGCAACCAGGCTTTGGCGCCGGAACGGATCATCGGCGTGGAAACCGGCGGCTGCCCGCACACGGCAATCCGCGAAGATGCCTCGATCAACCTCGAAGCCGTGGATCAACTGAACCGACGCTTCCCGGGGCTGGATCTGATTCTGGTGGAGTCCGGAGGCGACAACCTTTCGGCCACGTTCAGCCCGGAATTGTCCGACCTGACGATTTACGTAATCGACGTCTCGGCGGGCGACAAGCTGCCGCGCAAGGGTGGGCCGGGGATCTGCAAATCCGACCTGCTGGTGATCAACAAAGTCGACCTCGCACCGCTGGTAGGCGCGTCGCTTTCGATGATGGACAGCGACACGAAGCGCATGCGCAACGGCAAACCGTTTGTCTTCAGCAACCAGAAAACCGGGCTGGGCCTGGAAGAAATCATCGCCTTCATCGAGCGCCAGGGCCTGCTGACCGCAGCCTGATTACGATCAAACTTATCAACAAGGAAGCTTATCCATGACACTTAAACGCATCCTGGGCGCCATGTCCCTGCTGCTGACTCCGGCCATCGCCTTCGCCCACCCCGGTCACGGCGACAATGGCTTGATCGCCGGCATCAGCCACCCGATCGGCGGCCTCGATCACTTGCTGGCGATGGTTGCCGTCGGGCTGTGGGCGGCACAGCAGAAAGGCGCTGCACGCTGGGCGCTGCCGTGCACGTTCGTTGGCACCATGCTGATCGGCGGCCTGCTCGGTTTTGAAGGGCTGAACCTGCCAGCGCTGGAAAGCGGGATTGCGGCGTCGGTACTGGCGCTGGGGCTGGCGGTGGCGCTGGCGGTACGTCCGCCACTGAGCATGGCAGTGGGTGCGACGGCGTTGTTTGCGTTGTTCCATGGCGTGGCGCATGGGCTGGAATTGCCGGACATGTCGAGCCCTTGGACCTACGCCGCAGGGTTTGTGGCGGCAACGGCGGCGTTGCATGCGGCGGGTTATGCGCTGGTTCGCGTGTTGCCGCAAGCAGCGGCGCCGCTGGTTCGTCTGGCGGGTGCGGCGTCGGCGGCGACCGGGGTGTGGTTGTTGGCGGGTTGATTTGGTTTTGCCGGTAATAGCCTCTTCCTGTAGGAGCGAGGCTTGCCCGCGAAGGCGGCCTGACAGACACCACATCTCTCAGGCCTGATAACATGTCGCGCATTCGACCCTGCCGTGACGACGCCAGCCAATGCCTCATGCTCCCCGCTCCGCTTCCCAGCCTGAATTGACCGCTCTGTTTGCCGCGGTGCAACAGCATTTCCAGGACGTGATCGTGCCCCTCTGGCAAGGCCCCGGCTGGAATGCCGAACTGGCGCTGCCCTACGAAGCACTGGATGCCGAGCATCATCCCTTGCCACCGCAACGCTACCGGGCCATGGCCTGCGCGCGGCAGTTGTATCTGTTTTCCAGCCTGATCGGCCAGGTGCCGGGCGCGAAAGAGCGTGCGGCTGCGTTGTTCCGCTCGTTGCAGCAACATTTCCACGATGCCGAACACGGTGGCTGGTTCTACAGCATCGACCCGCAGGGCGCGCCGCTGGATCAGCGCAAAGATCTCTACACCCACGCCTTCATCCTCTTCGCCTGCGCCCATTACTGGGACAAGGTTCGCGAACCGCTGGTGGAGTCGGTGCTCAACGCGGTGCTGGAAGTGCTTGATCAGCGCTTCAGTTCGGGCGACGGCTTGTATGAAGCCTGCCTTGAGCGTGATTGGTCGTTGCTGAACACCGGGCCGCTGCAAAACCCGCTGATGCACCTCGCCGAAGCGTTTCTTGCCACGCTTTCAGTGCGTGAAGACCTCGCCGTGCAGCGTGCGCTCGTCGAGTTATGCACAGCCATGCAACAACGCTTTATCGATCCGCAACACAGTGTGTTGATGGAAAAGCCGCTGGGGTCTGTGGATAACTGGTTTGAACCGGGACACCAGTTCGAATGGTATTTCCTGCTGGAATCTTCGCCGTTGTTGCGCGGTTCAAAACTGCACGCCTCTGTGGAGCGCGCCTTTGCGTTCACCGAGCAACTGGGCGTCGATCAATCGAGTGGCGCCGTGCGCGCGATGCTCACGCTCGACGGGCATTCGAAAGATGCCACCCAACGCATCTGGGCTCAGGCTGAATACTTGCGTGCGTTGACGCTGCGCCCGGACAGCGGGGCATCGGTACTGCACCAATTGCAGGCGCTGCAACAGCGTTCTCTGCATGCGCGCGGCTGGTATGAGTGTCGTGACGAGAATGGTGAAGTGAGCCGGCAGGATATGCCGTCTACCACGCCTTATCACTTGGCGACCTGCTATCGCGGGTTGGTCGACTATCTTCGTTGAAAAATAGATCGTATTCGCGGGCAAGCCTCGCTCCTACAGGTTTTGCATAGACCTGTAGGAGCGAGGCTTGCCCGCGAATGGACGTTACGCAGTCTTACCCCTTGTTACGCTCAATCGCAAACCCGGCCCACGTCTGGCTCACCGGCATCAACTCGAGGCTGTTGATGTTGATGTGCGCTGGCGCATTGAGCACCCAGAAAATGGTCTCGGCGATGTCTTGCGGCTGGATCGCCTCGGCACCGGCGTAGGTCGCGTTGTAACGCTCCTGGTCACCGGCAAAGCGCACCAGCGAGAACTCACTCTCACACAGGCCCGGCTCGATGTTGCTGACGCGAACGCCCGTGCCTTGCAGGTCGCAGCGCAGGTTCAGGGAGAACTGTTTGACGAACGCCTTGCTCGCGCCATACACGTGGCTGCCCGGATACGGGTAGTTGCCGGCAATGGAACCGAGGTTGATGATGCCGGCGCCACGACCATGGGCGATCAGACGCGGCAACAGCAGGCGAGTGCTGTACATCAGGCCCTTGATGTTGGTGTCGACCATGGTGTCCCAATCATCAAGATCGCACTTCGGCGCCGGGTCCACGCCGAGCGCCAGGCCAGCGTTGTTGATCAACCCGCGCAGCTTGGCGAAGGACGGTGGCAGGTTGGCGATCGCCTCCTCCATGGCCTTGCGATCACGCACGTCGAGCACCAGGGCATGGACCTCGGTCTGCTTCGACAACTCGGCGCACAAGGCATTGAGGCGCTCTTCACGACGACCTGTCAGCACCAGTTTCCAGCCAGCCTCGGCAAAACGACGGGCACAGGCTTCGCCAAAACCGGAAGTCGCGCCGGTAATAAACAGGGTGTTGGACATCGTGTTCTCCTTGCTTCGGCCGACGGGCCGCCATTGGATTAGAAAATCAGCTGGCAGCATGCCCGGCCTTGCCGACAGCGGCAACTATCAGAAAATCTGTACGAAAAACAACCAACGCGAGCAACGCCATATACACCGTGGCCTGTAGCTATGTACGCGCACGTTATCCACAGGCCGGTCCACAGTTTCCGGGGGCAAGTGAAAAAGCTGGAAGCCGCTGTGCACAAGGCTTTGCGGACAGATCAGAAAGTTTTTCGCTTGACCCTGAAGTGCGGGCTGTGTAGCCCAAGGCGTTTTGCACGATTGACCGGGTTTGCCAACGATGGCGCCAAGCCAGTAACTACGGCCCTTAGCCGAGTCTTTCCAGAGTTTAACCACAGACTTATCCACAGGCTGCCATCGTGTGTTTCAGGCCTCTTTCGCAATCAATAAAAAGGTTGACAACGCTGACCTCAAGCCCGGCAAAAACGCCTGATCAAAAAACAACCACATCGCTACAGGCCACGATTTAAAAGGCTCTCAGCCAGCTACTCCCACGTTATTCACAGCCAGTTCCACAGCAAACGGGGACAAGTCAAAACCGTGACAAAACAACTATTTGCAGCGGCTTTATGTCGCGCTTTGAGAGCTTGGCAAATTTGTTTTCCACAATTCTGGAAAACACCTGTAGGAGCGAGCTTGCTCGCGATGGACGTCAACGATAACGCGAACATTCTGGATAAACGTGTCACCCGGAAAACCTTCGCGAGCAAGCTCGCTCCTACAAGGGATTGTGGTGAATTCAGGATGAAAAAAGCCCCGACGATTGCTCGTCGGGGCTTTAGGTATTTCAACAGGACTCAATGCCCGCCGAGATAAGCGTTACGCACCTCTTCGTTCACCAGCAGCTCCTTGCCGGTGCCACTGAGGCGGATCTCGCCGTTGACCATCACGTATGCCCGATCCGACAACCGCAGGGCGTGGTTGGCGTTCTGCTCGACCAGAAAGATAGTCATGCCGGTCTTGGCCAGTTCCCGCAGGGTGGCAAAGATCTGTTTCACCACAATCGGTGCGAGCCCAAGGCTCGGCTCATCGAGCAACAGCAGTTTCGGCCGGCTCATCAACGCACGGGCGATGGCGAGCATTTGCTGCTCGCCGCCGGACATGGTCATGGCCCGCTGGGTCCGCCGCTCTTCGAGACGCGGAAACAGCTCGAACATGCGTTGCATGTCTTCCTTGGCGTACTTGTCACCAATCGGGATGGTGCCCATCTGCAGGTTTTCCTCGACGGTCATGTCGGGGAACACGCGCCGGCCTTCCGGTGATTGCGCAATGCCGTTGGACGCAATGTAGTGCGACGACTTATGGGTGATGTCCACGCCCTGATAGATGATCTGCCCGTCTGCCGCGCGCGGCTGGCCGAAGATCGACATCAGCAGGGTCGACTTGCCCGCACCGTTGGAACCGATGAGGCTGACGGTCTCCCCTTCGTTGATGTGCATCGAGACTTTTTTCAGGGCCTGGATCGGGCCGTAAAACACGTCCAGGTCTTTGAGTTCGAGGATCGGTTTGCTCATAGCACCACCTCCTCTTCATCGGCGCCCAGATAGGCTGCAATCACTTTCGGATCGTTGCGAATCGCCTCGGGGCCGCCCTCTGCGATGACGACGCCGTGGTCCAGCACCACGATGTGGTCGGAAATGCTCATAACCATGCCCATGTCGTGTTCGATCAGCACCACGGTCAGATCGTGCTCGTCGCGCAGCAGCCGGATCATCGCGCTCAGCGCTTCGGTTTCCTGAGGGTTGAGGCCGGCGGCCGGTTCGTCGAGGCAGATGATCTGCGGCCGGGTGCACATGGCCCGCGCAATCTCCAGACGACGCTGCTGGCCGTAGGACAACTCACCGGCCAGACGGTTGGCGCAATCCACCAGGTCAACCACTTCCAGCCAGTAGAAGGCGTGGTCCAGCGCATCGCTTTCAGCCTTGCGATAGCCCTTGGTGTTGAGGATGCCCGCGAGCATGCTGCGGTTGACCCACATGTGTTGGGCCACCAGCAGGTTTTCCAGCACCGACATTTCCTTGAACAGGCGAATGTTCTGGAAGGTCCGCGCCAGGCCGGCACGGTTCACCAGGTGAGTGCCGCCGAACATCTTGTAATGGAGCCGGCTGATGAAGCTTTTCGGCGATACAAAATCAGTCGCCTTGAACGGTTCACCGAGCATTTTGATGACATCGGTGCGCTCGCCGCGCACGTTGAGTTCGATCTTGCCGCCCGAGGCCTTGTAGAACCCGGTCAGGCAGTTGAACACGGTGGTCTTGCCGGCGCCGTTGGGGCCGATCAGGGCGAAGATCGAGTTGCGCTTAACCTTCAGGCTGACATCGTTCAACGCCTTGATGCCGCCGAAGTGCATCATCAGCTTCTCGACCGAGAGTACGACTTCGCTCATGGCGCTACTCCTTTACGCGGGGTCACACCGGTACGGCTGATCCGAATCAGGCCGCGCGGTCGCCAGATCATCATCAACACCATCAGGATGCCGAACAGCAGCACGCGGTATTCCGCGAAGCCACGCAGCAGTTCCGGGGCCACCGTCAGCACGAAGGCTGCGATAACCACGCCGATGGTCGAACCCATGCCGCCGAGTACCACGATGGCGAGGATCAGGGCCGATTCAAAGAAGGTGAACGAGGTCGGGTTGACGAAGCCCTGGTAGGTGGCGAAGAACACGCCAGCGAGGCCGGCTGTCGACGCACCGATGGTGAACGCCGAAAGCTTGACCAGCACGTGGTTCAAACCCATGGAACGGCAGGCGATTTCATCTTCACGCAAGGCTTCCCAGGCGCGACCGACCGGCATGCGAGTCAAACGGTGCTTGATGTACAGCACGGCCAGCACGACCAGGAACAATACCGCGTAGATGAAGTAGTACTTCACGTCAGGGTTATAGGCGATGCCGAAAAACTCGTGGAACGGAACGCCACCGTCCTTCGCCCTTTTGCCGAACTCGAGGCCGAAGAAGGTTGGCAGGGGCGCCGGCATACCGTTCGGGCCACCAGTCAGGGTCAGCCAGTTATTGAGGATCAAGCGAATGATTTCACCGAAGCCCAGGGTCACGATCGCCAGGTAGTCACCGTGCAGGCGCAACACCGGAAAACCGAGGATGCAACCGGCCAGCCCCGCCGTGATCGCCGCCAGTGGCAGCACCGTCCAGAAACCCAGCCCCAGGTATTGATAACCGAGTGCCAACCCATAGGCGCCGATGGCGTAGAACGCCACATAACCGAGGTCGAGCAGACCGGCCAGGCCAACCACGATGTTCAGACCAAGCCCGAGCAGCACGTAGATCAACCCGAGGATGACCACGCCCAGCAGGTAGGAGTTGGAGAAAAACGGGAACACCACGGCGATGACGATCATCAGCGGGATGATCCAGCGCAGCCGGGATTTGTAATCGGGTGCCAGTACATGAACCCCCGAACCGGTGGTTTCAAAGCCTTCGAGAATTCTCAGGCCTTTCGGCGTTTGCAGGAACAGGCTCAAGGCAAAGCGGCCGGCCATGACAATGGCGACAATCCACGCCACTCGGGTCGTTTCCAGATTGAAGCCATAGCCGTCGAGGACTATGCCGACAATCGGGCCGAACACGATGAGGGCAACAAGACCGGCAAGAATCGCGTCAACCAGGCTTCTTTTGAGATCAATGGTTTTTTTAGTGGTTGAAGACATCGCTTACACCTTCGACACAAGAGGACGGCCGAGCAGGCCTTGGGGCCGAAAGACCAGAACGAGAACGAGCAGCGAGAAGCTGAAAACGTCTTTGTAGTCCGAGTTGACCAGACCTGAGAACAGCGACTCGGAAATCCCGAGGATGATCCCGCCGAGCATCGCGCCAGGCAGCGAGCCGATCCCGCCGAGTACCGCTGCGGTGAACGCCTTGATGCCGATGACGAAGCCTGCGTAGAAGTCGAACGTGCCGTAGTTCATGGTGATCAGCACGCCGGCCAGGGCCGCCATTGCCGCACCGATGATGAACACGTAGGAAATGACGCGGTCGGTGTTGATCCCAAGGATGGAGGCCATCTTGCGGTCTTGCTGGGTGGCGCGGCACATGCGGCCGAGCTTGGTGTACTTGATGACGTAGGTCAGCAGGGCCATGCCGGCGAATGCGGCAACCAGGATGAAGATCTTGGTGTAGGTGAGCTGAACGAAGCCGCTTCCGACTTCCACTCGCCATGCACCGGTCAGCAGGGTCGGTACGCCTTGTTGACGGGCGCCCTGTGCGATCTGTGCATAGTTTTGCAGGATCAGCGAAATACCGATGGCGCTGATCAGCGGTGCCAGTCGGGTGGAGTTACGCAGGGGTTTGTAGGCGACACGCTCGATGACCCAGCCATAGACCGCTGTGACGATGATGGTGAAGACCAGTGTGCCAAGCATCAGCAGAGGGAAGGATTCAATACCGAAGTATGCCAGCAGAGCCAGACTGATTGCCGCGAGGTAAGCGGAAATCATGTAAACCTCGCCGTGGGCGAAGTTGATCATGCCGATGATGCCATAGACCATTGTGTAGCCGATGGCGATCAGGCCATAGACCGACCCGAGGGTCAGGCCGTTGACCAGTTGCTGCAGGAAAATACCATCCATAACGCAATCTCACGCATTTGAGAGACTGCACAGAAGCGAGGTGCGACGGACCGGGGTTCAGCCACCCGCGCAACACGGTTGTGTGCAGCTCTACGAGAAAAGACAGGTACTGCACGGACATGTTCTTCGATTGCCCGGCGCTCAAGGCGCCGGGCAGATCAACAGCTCATATCACTTCTGTTTTTCCAGTTGGTGGTATTTGCCATCCTTGTCCCACTGATAAACCACGTAGTCGGAGACTTTCAGGTCGCCCTTGGCGTCCCAGGTCTTCTCGCCCATCACGGTTTTAACCGGGTTTTTCTTCAGCCACTCAGCCGCTTTTTCGCCGCTGTTGGACTTGGCGCCGTTGAAAGCAGCCGCCAGGGTCTGAACCGAAGCGTAGGCGTACAGGGTGTAGCCTTCTGGCTCGGTGCCGGCTTTGCGGAAGGTGTCTACCACGGTTTTGCTGTCTGGCAGCAGGCGTGGGTCGGCACCGAAGGTCATGTACACGCCATCAACGTTCTGCGGGCCACCGGCGGTGGTCACGAGTTCGTCAGTAACGATGCCGTCATCGGACATGAATTTGACGTCCTTGAGGCCTTGTTCACGCAGTTGGCGAACCAGTGGACCAGCTTCCGGGTGCAGGCCGCCAAAATAGACGACATCGGCACCGGCGGCACGGATCTTGGTTACCACGGCGCTGAAGTCTTTCTCGCCGCGGGTCAGGCCTTCGTACAGAACCGGCGTTACGCCGCGCTTGGCCAGTTGAGCCTTGGTGGCGTCGGCCAGACCTTGGCCGTAGGTGTCTTTGTCGTGCAGAACCACGACTTTCTTGCCCTTGAGCACGTCGACGATGTAGTCGCCGGCAACGATGCCCTGCTGGTCGTCACGACCGCACATACGGAACATGGCGCTCAGACCACGCTCGGTCACCTGTGGGTTGGTGGAGCCCGGAGTGATTGCGATGATGCCTGCTTCGTCGTAGATCTCGGAGGCCGGGATGGTCGACGAGGAGCAGAAGTGA
Organism: Pseudomonas sp. BF-R-01; assembly: GCF_019946615.1. NCBI lineage: Bacteria > Pseudomonadati > Pseudomonadota > Gammaproteobacteria > Pseudomonadales > Pseudomonadaceae > Pseudomonas > Pseudomonas sp. BF-R-01. Next base: position 22,272 of record NZ_JAGYFX010000005.1, on the reverse strand, counting down.
CCAACCACGCCTGCCACTTTCTGGTTGGTCAGGTCCTTGGCGACCGTCACAGCCTGTTTCGGTTCGCAGGCGTCATCGCCCTTGACCAGTACGATTTTTTCCCCGTTGACGCCGCCCGACGCGTTGATTGCGTCGGCTGCTGCCTGTGCACCCTTCATGTACTGCTCGCCAAATGCTGCGTTGGCGCCTGTCATAGGACCCGCAACACCGATTTTTACGTCAGCCTGTGCAAACGCAGAAACACCCAGCGCAGCTGCCACTGCGAGGGCCAGAAAGCCTTTCTTGTAAAACGTCTGGGACATGAGGTGGTGCTCCAAGGTTTTTTTTTAGTTGGCACTGCGACTTCACTGAATGCTCAGAGCAAGGGCCGTGCCATCGGTTTTTTATTCTGAAAAAAGTCGCTGCTTTATTGTTATTTCGACTGTTTCGAGCCCATTTTCATTGGGCGTGCAACCGTCTAAACCGCGGAAGGTGAAACCATTTATTTTTTAAGGCGCAACCCACACGCGCCATCATTGCAACCGCGGCGCCAAACGACGTGCAACCAGCCTGTAACAACGTGCGTCACCGAAGTGCACACTGCTGGTGCGGTACTGCTACAACCCGCACCTTTTACAGGCTAGCCGCTGCGCCGAAAAGCGCCGCTTCCAGCAACAAATTTCAACAATCAAATCACGATCCGCAGGCACTGGCCCGCGTGATACAGCGAAAACCCCGCCTCATATAGACAGCTACGCAGCCCCACCCCCGCCAGTGGCTGCATGGGTGCGAAGGGAATCGGCAGCGCCTGAGGATTTCCGTTACACAAATAATCGGCAAAGGCTTTGCCGACCACCGTCCCCGTAGTCACGCCCCGACCGTTGTAACCGGTGACTGCCACTAAACCGGGCGCCGGTTCGAACAGGCGCATCAAATGATCGGGAGTAAATGCGATGCAACCGGTCCAGGTGCACTCCCATTCCACCTGTTTGAGGTACGGAAAATAGTGCTGCTGAACCCGGTCGGCCCAGGCCTTGAGGAACCAGGTCGGCTTCTGATTGCCATTACCCAGACTGCCGAGCAACAGGCGACCGTCTTTGTCGCGACGAATACTGCTGAGCACCTGCCGGGTGTCCCATGAACCCTGACCACCCGGGAGGATTTGCTGCGCGGCGTCGTCAGTCAGCGGCACCGAGGCCACTTGATAGTAATAACCGGGGAAGAAATTGCGCCGCAATTCCGTCCAGTCACCTTCGGTGTAAGCGTTGGATGCAATCACGACTTGCTCGGCAAGCACCGAACCCTGCGCCGTTTGCACCGACCAGCGCTGGCCCTGACGTTCGAGCCTGGTCACGGGAGAATGATCGAACAGCCGACCACCAAGGCCGATAGCTGCTTTGGCCAGCCCCGTGGTGTAAGCCATCGGGTTGATCGTGCCGGCACGCTTGTCGAGCAACGCGGCGGCGATTTTTTTGGTGCCGGTTGCTTGTTCGCAGGCTTGACCGGTCAGCAGTTCCACCGGGGCGCCGCGACGTTTCCATTGTTCTTCACGACTGCGCAAATCCGCTTCGCCACGGGCGTTGTGCGCCATGTGCAACGTGCCTTCGCGGCGTAACTGGCAATCGATGTTGTATTTGTCGACCAGGCTGAATACCAGGGACGGCGCGGCACCCAGCATGCGATTGAGCTGACTGCCCACCGCTTCGCCGAACCCGGCTTCGATCTCGTCCGGTGGAATCCACATGCCGGCGTTGACCAGCCCGACGTTGCGTCCAGAACCGCCATGACCGGCACGATGAGCTTCCAGCACACACACCGTCTTGCCTTGTTCCAGCAGATGCACCGCCGCCGACAGACCGGTGAACCCGGCACCGATGACGCAGACATCGACCGTTACTTCGCCCTTGAGCGCAGCATTGTCGGGCCTTTGCGGCGTCAGTTTTTCCCACAGACACTCTTCGCGTAACGGCATTGCCAGACTCCAACAGAAACCTAACAAACAACAAAGCAAAAGCTTCGCGGGCAAGCCTCGCTCCTACAGGTGTTGAGTGATCCTGTGTAGGAGCGAGGCTTGCCCGCGAAGGGGCCCATCAGTCGAACGTAATCCCCTGCGCCAACGGCAACTCCAGCGAGTAGTTCACGGTGTTGGTCTGGCGGCGCATGTAGCCGCGCCAGGCATCGGAGCCCGACTCACGACCACCGCCGGTTTCTTTCTCGCCACCAAATGCGCCGCCGATTTCCGCGCCGCTCGGGCCGATGTTGACGTTGGCGATGCCGCAGTCGCTGCCCACTGCGGACATGAATTGCTCGGCTTCACGCACGTCAGTGGTGAAGATGCACGAGGACAGGCCTTGTGGCACGGCGTTGTTCAAACGCAGGGCTTCGTCGAAGTCTTTGTAGCCGATCACATAAAGAATCGGCGCGAAGGTTTCGTGGCAGACCACGTCGCTCTGCTCCGGCATTTCAACAATGGCCGGCGAGACGTAGTAAGCATTCGGATACTTGTCTTCCAGCTGACGTTTGCCGCCGAAGACCCGGCCGCCCTCGCTCAGGGCCTGCTCCAGCGCATCCTGCATGTTGTCGAAGCTGTGTTTGTCGATCAGCGGACCGATCAGGTTGCCTTCCAGCGGGTTGCCGATACGCACTTTCGAGTACGCGGCTTTCAGGCGGGTGACGATTTCTTCTTTCACCGATTCGTGAGCGATCAGGCGACGCAAGGTGGTGCAGCGCTGACCGGCAGTGCCGACGGCGCTGAACAGGATGGCGCGAACGGCCATGTCCAGGTCTGCGCTTGGGCCGAGGATCATGGCGTTGTTGCCGCCCAGTTCGAGAATGCTGCGCGCGAAACGTGCGGCGATTTTCGGTGCCACTTCGCGGCCCATGCGGGTGCTGCCGGTGGCGCTGATCAGCGCGACACGCGGGTCATCGACCAGTGCTTCGCCGGCATCGCGACCGCCAATGATCACCTGGCTCAGGTGCGCAGGTGCGTCGCTGAAGTTTTTCAGTACGCGGTCGAACAGCGCCTGGCAGGCCAGTGCGGTCAACGGGGTTTTCTCCGACGGTTTCCAGATCACCGGGTTGCCGCAGACCAGCGCCAGCGTGGTGTTCCAGGCCCAGACCGCGACCGGGAAGTTGAACGCACTGATCACGCCCACGACGCCCAGCGGGTGCCAGGTTTCGCGCATGTGGTGGCCAGGACGCTCGGAAGCGATGGTCAAGCCGTACAGTTGACGGGACAGACCGACGGCGAAGTCGCAGATGTCGATCATCTCCTGAACTTCACCCAGGCCTTCCTGAGTGATCTTGCCCGCTTCCCAGGACACCAGCTCGCCGAGGTCGGCCTTGTATTCGCGCAGGATGTCGCCCAGTTGACGCACCAGCTCGCCACGGCGCGGGGCCGGGACCTTGCGCCACAATTCGAACGCATGATCTGCGCGACTGATGTGCTGCTCGACTTCAGCGGCGCCTTCCCAGTTCACAGAGGCGATCTTGCTGCCATCGATCGGCGAATGCACCGGCACTTTGCCGTTCTGGTACAGGGCCGGGTTCACACCAAGACGATCAAGCAATGCGGCAACCATGGGTCACTCCTCGAGCTAAAACAGAAAACGTGCAGCCGGAATATCACGGCTGATCAGACCTGTAGTTTTAGCTCGCCGGAGGTTACCCAACAAACGACCTTTAAGAGAGATATCATTCCGTTTATTCATGCTGCGAATTGCTGGTCAGCAAGAAACAAGAAAAAAGGACAACCCATGCTGAATAAACGCTACCTGCCGTCGATCACTGCACTGCAGTGTTTCGAGGCCGTGACCCGGCATTTGAGCTTCACGCGGGCCGCCGAAGAGCTGAACCTGACCCAGAGCGCCGTCAGCAAACAGGTCGCGCAACTCGAAGAATTGTTGCAGCACCTGTTGTTTCGTCGAGTACGCCGACGCCTGCAAATGACCCCGGCCGGTGATTTGTATCTGGTTGAGGTACGAAAAATCCTCACGCAAGTCGAGATGTCGACCCATTACCTGCGCTCCTACGGCGGAGAGACCGAAGTCCTGCGCGTCTCGACCCCGCCGACGTTCGGCGCCCGCTGGCTGGTCCCCCGTTTGAAGGGTTGGCGACTGCGCCATCCGTCGATTCATCTGGACCTGTGCAGCGAGCAGGAAGCCGATGACCTGCTGCAAGGTCGCAGCGATCTGGCGTTCTATTTCGGCCAGGGCTCACGGCCCCGCACCGAATGCCTGAAGCTGTTCGGCGAAGAGCTTGTTCCGGTATGTGCACCGAGCAGCCTGCCGGCCACGCCGTTCACCGATCCGACGCAACTTACCGACCTGGTCCTGCTGCAAAACGCCTCCCGGCCGCAGGCCTGGCACGACTGGTTCGACAGCCAGGGTTACCACACCGAACACAGCTACCACGGCCCGCGCTTCGAAACCTTTTATATGTGCATCCGTGCCGCACAGGTCGGCTGCGGCGTGGCGTTGTTGCCGCGGTTTCTGGTGGAAGAGGAATTGGCCGACGGCAAACTGGTCATTCCCTGGCAGCATGCGATGCCCAGTTCCGACGCCTATTACCTGGCGTACCCGGAGCATTCGGCGGAAGTGCCGAAGGTGCGGGATTTTGTGAAGTGGATGCTGGAACAGATCGACAGCCCTGTAATGCCTTGAGGACGCCTTCGCTGGCAAGCCGTGCTCCTACAGGTTTCGGGCCAGACAAAGGTCCTGTAGGAGCCGGGCTTGCCGGCGAAGAGGCCATCGGCAGCGGCACAACCCTCACAAAAAAACACTGGCAATACCCCGCGCTGATATGCGCCACTAGCCCCCATCATTGAAACAGCTGCAACGTCGCCGCCACGGGCCGCGGCCAGCCTGGAGAATCCCGTTATGAGCGAGAGTGTGTTTGCCGATCGCATCGTGCAGAACCTGCTCGACACCGACTTCTACAAACTGACGATGATGCAGGCGGTGCTGCACAACTACCCGAACGTGGAAGTCGAATGGGAGTTTCGTTGCCGTAACAGTGAGGATTTGCGCCCGTACCTGGCGGAAATCCGCTTTCAGATCGAGCGCCTGGCCGAGCTGAGCCTGAGCGCCGACCAGTTGAGTTTCATGGAGCGCATCAGCTTCATGAAGCCGGATTTCCTGCGTTTTCTCGGGTTGTTCCGCTTCAACCTGCGCTACGTCCACACCGGCATCGAAAACGGCGAACTCTTCATCCGCCTGCGCGGACCGTGGCTGCATGTGATCCTGTTCGAAGTGCCGCTGCTGTCCATCGTCAGCGAAGTGCGCAACCGCTATCGCTACCGGGAGATCGTGCTGGTACAGGCGCGTGAACAGCTCTATCGCAAGTTCGACTGGCTGACCGCGAATGCCGGCAGCGACGAATTGTCCGAATTGCAGGTAGCCGATTTCGGTACTCGCCGTCGCTTCTCTTACCGTGTGCAGGAAGAAGTGGTGAACGTGCTCAAGCACGATTTCCCCGGGCGCTTCGTCGGCACCAGCAACGTGCACCTATCGCGAGAGCTGGACATGAAACCGCTGGGCACCATGGCCCACGAGTGGATCATGGCCCACCAGCAACTGGGCCCGCGGCTGATCGACAGCCAGATCGCCGCCCTCGATTGCTGGGTCCGCGAGTACCGCGGCCTGCTGGGGATCGCCTTGACTGACTGCATCACCATGGATGCCTTCCTCAACGACTTCGACCTGTTCTTCGCCAAGCTCTTTGACGGTCTGCGACATGACTCCGGAGATCCGGTGATCTGGGCGGAAAAGGCGATCGCCCACTATCAAAAGCTGGGTATCGACCCGATGAGCAAGACGCTGACGTTCTCCGACAGCCTGACGCTGCCCAAGGCGCTGGAAATATTTCGCGCATTGCGCGGTCGGATCAATGTCAGCTTCGGCATCGGTACCAACCTGACGTGCGATATTCCGGGTGTCGAACCGATGAGCATCGTGCTTAAAATGGCGGCCTGCAACGGCCAGCCGGTGGCAAAGATCTCCGACGAGCCTGGCAAGACTCACTGTAAAGACCCGAATTTCGTTGCCTATTTGCGACACGTTTTCAAAGTTCCTGCCGCCCTTTCCAGCACACCAAGCAAGGAGTGAATTCATGCAAGCCGTACAGCGTGAGATTGCTGAGCAGCTCAAGGTTCAACCGCCATTCGCCGACGAGGCCGCCCTCGAGGCTGAAATCGCGCGGCGCATCAGTTTCATCCAGGATTGCCTGGTCAATTCCGGGCTCAAGACATTGGTGCTCGGGATCAGCGGCGGCGTCGATTCCCTGACCGCCGGCCTGCTGGCCCAGCGCGCCATGTGTGAACTGCGCACCCGCACCGGTGATGACAACTACAAGTTCATCGCCGTGCGCCTGCCGTACGAAACCCAGTTCGATGAACACGACGCCCAGGCGTCGGTGGATTTCATCAAGCCGGACGAGCGCCACACCGTGAACATCGGCCCGGCGGTCAAATCCCTGGCCAATGAAGTGGCAGCGTTCGAAGGCAAGCACGCGGTCTCGGTGGATTTCGTCCTCGGCAACACCAAGGCGCGGATGCGCATGGTCGCCCAGTACACCATCGCCGGCGCGGCCCATGGCCTGGTGATCGGCACCGATCATGCGGCGGAAGCGGTGATGGGGTTCTTCACCAAATTCGGTGACGGCGCCTGCGACCTGGCCCCGTTGAGCGGCCTGGTGAAAAATCAGGTCCGGGCGATTGCCCGCAGTTTCGGTGCGCCGGAATCGCTGGTGGAAAAAGTCCCGACGGCGGACCTTGAAGACCTGTCGCCAGGTAAACCGGACGAAGCGTCCCATGGCGTGACGTATGCCGAGATCGACGCGTTCCTGCATGGGCAGCCGGTGCGTGAGGAAGCGTTCAAGATCATTTGCGATACGTACAGGAAGACCCATCACAAGCGGGTGATGCCTTTCGCCCCTTGATTTAGGTGGTGCCTGATCCGACGCCTTCGCGGGCAAACGTCAGGTACAAAAAAAGCGTCCCAAGTGGACGCTTTTTTTATGCGCGCGATTCGCTTATTTCAGCGTAACCGTGCCTTTCATCATCGAAATGTGGCCCGGGAACGAGCAGAAGAAGCCGTATTTCTCGGCAGCATCAAGCTTGGACACATCGAAGGTCACCGAGTCGGTTTCCTTGGAGCCGATGATTTTGGTGTGAGCGATAATGCGCGCATCACCCTCTTTCAGGTAGTTCTTGTCGATGCCGGCAGACAGGCCATCGGTAGCGATCGGCTGCATGTCCGCTTCTTTGCTCAGCACCCAGTTGTGGCCCATGACGTTTTTCGGCAGGTTGCCGGAGTGGGTCAGTTCAACGGTGAAGGTCTTGCAGCTTTTGTCGATTTCGATGGCCTTGGTGTTGAAGGCCATTTGGTCGGTGGAATCGATGGTCGTCTTGCACTCGGCAGCCATCAATTGACTGCTGGCCAGTGTCAGCAGGGATACCGCAACAAGTTTGGCAAACATGGTGAATCTCCAAGGCAGGGTTAACAAAAGTGCGAATGGACAGAAGACTGCCTGAAAACTTCGCAAGTTCCTATGACCTGAATCAAAAATTGTATACAACTTTCGGGCTATGACACCTATCGAAACAATCTACCAGCCAGACGTCTAGGGCGGCCCTATCATCAGGTCGTCATCACTTATACGGAGCGTCTGTCATGTCCATCAATAGCCTGTTGTGCAGTTTGCTCGCCGCTTACGCCTGTGGCGCCAGTGGCACCTGTGAAACGTCCCGGCGTGAAGTTTAGACCTTGGAGCATAGCGCCTCTGCCTTTACTCTGTGGCCATCCTGACCATGGAGTAAGGCATGTCTTTAGCGTCCGTTTGTGTATTTTGCGGTGCCAGCACCGGCACCAACCCGGCTTATCGTGAAGCGGCTGTCGCCCTCGGGCGAGCGTTGGCCGAGCGCAAGCTGACCCTGGTCTATGGCGGCGGTGCCGTCGGGCTGATGGGGATCGTCGCCGACGCCGCACTGGCGGCCGGCGGTGAAGTGATCGGGATCATCCCGCAAAGCCTCAAAGACAAGGAAATCGGTCACAGCGGCCTCACGCGCCTGGAAGTGGTCGACGGCATGCATGCGCGCAAGGCGCGGATGGCCGAGCTCAGCGACGCCTTTATCGCGCTGCCCGGTGGCCTGGGCACTCTGGAAGAACTGTTCGAAGTCTGGACCTGGGGCCAGCTCGGCTACCACGGCAAACCGCTGGGACTGCTGGAAGTGAACGGTTTCTACAGCAAGTTGACCGGTTTTCTTGATCATATCGTCGGCGAAGGCTTCGTTCGCGAAGCACACCGTGACATGCTGCAAGTGAGCGAATCGCCGCACACCCTGCTCGATGCACTGGACGCCTGGCAGCCCTCGGTACTGCCAAAATGGGCCGAGCAAAAACCCAGCTAACGGCTAGGCACCGATACAGGGCAGAATATGCGCCGCTCAACCTCACCTTCGACCCCAGAGGATCGCCCATGGCTAAACCTAATTATTCCTTCGCCAAACGTCAGAGAGACTTGGCCAAGGAGCAGAAGAAAGAGGAAAAGCTTCAGCGCAAGAAAGCTTCAGCTGAAGAAGACGCCGCCGCACTGAACCCGGAAGCAGACGGTGAAGTGACCGCAGAAAGTGATGTTGAAGCACCGAAAGATCAGGCGCCCGACGCCTGAGACCCTCAGGGCCCGATGATCTGATCAGGCCCACCGGATCTGTGTCCCGTGTAGGAGCGAGCTTGCTCGCGAAGATATCGAAGACAGCGCGTTTTTCCAGACAGGACGCGTCATCGTTGACGTCCATCGCGAGCAAGCTCGCTCCTACAGGGTGGATCTTTGTTACTCCAGTGGCATCACGGTGACCCGGACTTCCGGATCGTGATTTCCGCCCCCCAGAATCACCCCACGCAACGGCGATACATCGGAGAAATCCCGGCCCCAGGCCAGGGTGATGTGTTCGAGTGCCGGTTGCACATTGTTGGTCGGATCGAAATCTACCCAACCCAACACCGGGCAAAACACTGAAACCCAGGCGTGTGATGCATCGGCACCGATCAGCCGTGGCTGGCCCGGTGGAGGCTGAGTCAGCAGGTAGCCGCTGATGTAACGCGCCGCCAACCCACGGGACCGCACGCACGCGAGCATCAGGTGAGCGAAGTCCTGGCACACCCCGCGACGGCGCTCCAGCACTTCCACCAGAGGCGTTGCCACTTGAGTGGCCTCGGCGTCGAAGGTGAATTCGCTGAAGATTTTTTCCATCAACGCCTGGACGCCGAGCAACAGCGGCCGGCCCGCCGGAAAACAACTTTCCGAGAACTCGACGAAGTTGCGCTTCAAATGCACATAGGGCGATTCGAACCGGTAACGACACGCTTCGAGCACGTCGGACGAAAGCGGCTGGCTGCTGTAGGTCAGTGCGTTGCGGGTTTCTTCCCAGGCCGGCGATTGATTGAAATCCAGCGTTGGCCGGGCCAGCACTTCGACGGTAAGACTGGCGTTGACCAGTAACTCATCGTGAGGCCGCTCGAACGCCAGCCGGGTCAGTGGATTGCCGAATACATCCAGTTCATCGCGGCGCGCCGTCGGGTCGGGGCTGATCTGCAATTGTTGCGCAGTACAACGCTGCCAGGCGCACGAGCGCGGCCACAGATGCGCCAACTGCTGAGCGAGGGACACCGGGCTGTCGTAGTGATAATGGGTGTCATGGAAAATCTGGTAATGAGCGCTCATCAGACGGACACCGTGCGTTGGCTGACATCATCGACGTGGGCGAAATGGCGCAATGCCAAACGATCCGACACCTGCCCGCTCGCATCGGCGATCTCTTGCAGCAGGTCGGCCAGGCCATTGATGGCGGCGCGTACGCTGGCTTCACCGAACAGCGAATTCTCCAGACACCCAAGATCAAAGCGCGCCAGACGCTCCACCAGAAACGGCAGACCGGCTTCGCGCGGCACAGCAAAATCATCGTTCAAACGTTTGAGGGTGCGGGTCACCAGCTTCAACTGGAACAGCACCGCGTGCGGGTTTTGTTCGTCGAGCAGCAACAGGTCCAGCACCGGAATCAATTGCGCCACCGCCAGATACCGCGAGCGGTAGGTGATGCTGCTGTTACCCAGTTCCAGCAGCCACTCCAGCCCGGCCTGATCAAAGGCGCCGCTACCGCGCAGAAACGCCGCGAGGCTGCCGCTGAGAAATTGCAGGCGCTCGATCCGTCGACCGATCATCAGGAAGCGCCAGCCTTCATCCCGGGTCATGTCGTCCAGCGCAAAACCCGACAGCGCCGCCAGCGACATCACCAGACGGTTGAGGAAATCCAGCAACTCGCCGAAATCCGGTTCTTCGGTTTCCAGCTCGACGGCCTCGCGCTGCAACTCCACCAGCGCCTGCCAGTTTTCCCGCGAGAGCTTGCCGCGCACTTGCGACGCCGCCCACTGCAAGCGCTGCAGGTTGGAACGCAGGCTGAACGGCCAGTCGTCACCAAGCAACGCCGCCAACAACCGTTCAGGCAGCTCGCCTTCTTCGGGCAGCAACATCAACCGCTCACCCAGATCGACCGCGGCCTCCAGCGCTTGCGGGTCATCGCCATCGACGTAGCGCGCCAGCATGATCCGCAGCAACCGCGCACTGTCATCGCAGCGCTCGCAGTAACGGCCGAACCAGAACAGGTTTTCCACCACCCGCGACGGCAAATACGGATCGCGTCGCACCAGGTCGTGCACGCCAATGTTGCGCTGGGCTTTCCATTGTTCGCCGCTGGGTGGCCGGTCCCCCAGCACCCAGGTGTCCTTGCTCGCGCCGCCGCGTTGCATCGACACCACTTCAGCGTCGGCCTCGGCGGCCACCCGGGTCAAACCGCCAGGCAGAACCCTATACCCGTCGCGACTCGCCACTGCGTACACGCGCATGCCGATGGCCCGAGGTTGCAACTGACCGCCCTCGGCCTGCCAGATCGGCGCCTGGGACAATTGCGCAAGTTCTTGCGCCACATAGGCATAAGGTCGTGCCTGCATGCGCTCGGAAAGCGCCTGACGCTGTTTTTCACTCAAATCGCGGCCAAACACCGGCGCGAAGCTTTGTGAGGGGAACGCTGGTTTGATCAGCAATTCCGGCAGTTTTTCCAGCGCCTGGGCCAGCACCGGCGCTTCGCCGCACCACCACGTGGCGATAGAGGGCAGGATCAACTCTTCGCCGAACAGGAATTGATTGATCTTCGGCAGGAAGCCCAGTAATCCCGGCGATTCCAGCACGCCGCTGCCCAACGCGTTGGCCACCAGCACCCGTCCTTGTCGCACGGCTTCAAGCAGGCCCGGCACACCGAGCGCCGAGTCGGTGCGCAGCTCCAGCGGATCACAGAAGTCGTCGTCGAGCCGGCGCATGATCGCGTGGACCCGACGCAGGCCGCTCAAGGTTTTCAGGTAAACCGTGGCATCGCGCACCGTGAGGTCGCCGCCCTCCACCAACGGATAACCGAGTTGCCGCGCCAGATACAGGTGTTCGAAATAGCTTTCGTTGAAACGCCCCGGCGTCAGCAGCACCACCAACGGCACTTCATCGTCGCTTGGCGCCTGACGGGCCAGGGTTTCCTGAAGCGTGCGGAAGAACCCGGCCAGATGCTGCACCTTCAAATCACGGTACAACTCGGGGAAGGCCCGGGACACGATCGTGCGGTTTTCCAGGGCGTAACCGGCGCCGGACGGTGCCTGGGTCCGATCCGCGGTCACCCACCAGCGACCGTCGGGCGTGCGCGCCAGATCCACGGCATACAGATGCAGAAAGGCCCCGTCGGGCGGCGAGATGCCCTGACAGGGCCAGAGGAAGTTGTTGTGACCGAATACCAGCTCAGCCGGCAACAAGCCTTCAGCGATCAACCGTTGCGGGCCGTACAAGTCCGCCAGCACAGCATTCAACAGTCGAGCCCGCTGGGCGATGCCGGCCGACAAGTGCTCCCATTCGTCCGCAGCGATCACGTGCGGCAGCAAGTCCAGCTCCCACGGTCGATCCGCGCCCTTGGGATCGGCATAGACGTTGTAGGTCACGCCGTTTTCCTGGATCTGACGGGTCAGCAGTGCCTGACGCTGCACCAGCTGCGCGGGCGTGCTGCGTTGCAACTGGTCGAACAACCGACGCCAGTGCGGACGTACGGCGCCACTGTCGTCGAGCAGTTCGTGATAAGTGCCCGCCGTCAGCGGGTAGCGGTCAAGCAGGTCAGGCATGGAAAGCTCGGCAGACAGCAAGGAACGGTCAGACTAACGCACGCTCATGACGCCCGGATATACGAAAAATCCGAGCGTCGCGTACGGTTTAGAAACGTCGCAAATCGAGAGTCATCGGCAGCTCGTCGTTTATTTCCAGAATTGGTATAGGAAGTTTCCCCGGGCTGTGTCCGATGCGGAAGAAACGCGCCATCCTCCGACTCTCGGCTTCATTGGCGTTCACCGGCAAGCTGTCATAGTTGCGCCCGCCCGGATGGGCGACGTGGTACTGACACCCCCCCAGCGAACGCTGCATCCAGGTGTCGAGCAGGTCGAATACCAGCGGCGCATGGACCGGGATCGTCGGTTGCAGACAGTTGGCCGGTTGCCAGGCACGAAAGCGCACGCCTGCAACGAACTCGCCAACCCGACCGGTCGGCTGCAAAGGCACCGGAACGCCGTTGCAGGTCAGCAAATAGCGCTGCGGTGCCAGGCCGGTGAGTTTCACCTGCAAGCGCTCCAGGGATGAATCCACGTAGCGCACCGTGCCGCCGACCGCGCCCTCCTCGCCCAGTACATGCCAAGGCTCCAGCGCCTGACGCACTTCCAGTTCGATGCCGCTGACGGCGTAATCGCCGACCTTGGGAAAGCGAAACTCCAGATGCGCGGCAAACCACTCGGCCCGCACCGGATAACCCGCGGCATTGAGGTCGACGATCACATCAGCGAAATCCTGCTCGATAAAGTGTGGCAACAGGAACCGGTCGTGCAATTCCGTGCCCCAGCGCGCCAGTTTCGGCGGCGCATAAGGCTCGCGCCAGAATCGCGCGACCAGTGCGCGCAGCAACAACTGCTGAGCCAGGCTCATGCGAGCGTGAGGCGGCATTTCAAAAGCGCGCAACTCCAGCAAGCCAAGGCGCCCCGTTGCGCCATCGGGCGAATAAAGCTTGTCGATGCAGAATTCGGCGCGATGAGTGTTACCCGTCACGTCTATCAACAGGTTGCGCAGCAGTCGGTCGACCAGCCACGGTGCGCATTCCTCGCCGGGTGAAGGCATCTGGGCGAAGGCGATTTCCAGCTCGTACAACGCATCGTTTCGCGCTTCATCGACGCGCGGCGCCTGGGACGTCGGGCCGATGAACAATCCGGAAAACAGGTAGGACAACGACGGGTGGTTATGCCAGTAACTGATCAGGCTGCGCAGCAAATCGGGACGGCGCAGGAACGGTGAGTCGGCCGGTGTCGCGCCGCCCAGTACGAAATGGTTACCGCCGCCAGTGCCGGTGTGTCGGCCGTCGATCATGAATTTTTCAGTGGTCAGCCGCGTCTGGCGCGCTTCTTCGTAGAGAAACTCGGTGCGCTCGACCAGTTCATCCCAGGTGGCGGACGGCTGCACGTTGACCTCGATCACGCCTGGGTCCGGGGTAATGCGGAAGTTGCTCAGACGCGGATCGCTTGGCGGTTCATAGCCTTCCAGCAGCACCGGACAATGCAGCTCCTCAGCCGTGGCCTCGATTGCAGTAACCAGCTCCAGATAATCCTCGACCCGCTCCAGCGGCGGCATGAACAAGTACAACCGCCCCTCCCGCGCCTCGGCGCAGAACGCGGTGCGCGTCAGCCAATCGGCGGATTCGTCGATTTCCAGATCACGCTCGACCGCTTCGGCCGCGGCGACGGGGCGGCTCAACTGCTGAGTATCCGGGAGCGTCGGGAATTCCTGATTGGGATCGTTGGGGTAGATGAACGGATACTCGGCGGCTTTCACCCACGGCTGCGAGCCCAGCGGCAAGCGATAACCCAGTGGCGAATCGCCCGGCACCAACCGGCAGTGCTCGTCGCGCAGGTACCAGCGACCGCTTTGCCACTGATCGCCCTTGGCGGTGCGCGCCAATGGCAACACCTGGCCGATCACTTTATCCAGTCCCTGACTGAAGACTTTGCGCAGTCGCGCACGCTCCAAGGGTTCTTCCAGACGCGAATCTTCGGCGCTGACATTCAGCGGCAAAGTGCCTTCGCGCCAGAGGTAATAGAAATTGTCTTCGTAGGCTGGGAACACAAAGCGTGTCGGAATTTTCAGGCGTTCGGCGACACTCGCCAGAAAACGCCCGGCCAGTTCGCCATCGGCACCGTAGTCTTCCTGCTCATCGGCAATCAGCGCGCTGTTGTGCCAGATCGGCACGCCATCGCGGCGCCAGTAGCAGTTCAGCGACCAGCGCGGCAGTTGCTCGCCGGGGTACCACTTGCCTTGACCGAAATGCACCAGACCTTTGGGTGCGTAATGTTTGCGCATTCGCTGGAACAGCTCGGCGGACAAACGCCGCTTGTCTGGCCCCAGCGCGGCGGTGTTCCACTCGGCGCCGTCCGGATCGTCGATGGAGACGAAGGTCGGCTCGCCGCCCATGGTCAGGCGTACGTCGCCTTCCAGCAGGTCGGCATCAATCTGCCGGCCCAGCGCCTGGATCGCCAGCCATTGATCTTCGGTGTAGGGCTTGGTGACGCGCGGCGCCTCCCAAATCCGCTCAACGGACATTTCGTGGGTGAATTCGCACTCGCACGGTTCCACCAGGCCACTGATCGGTGCCGCAGAGCCCGGATCGGGACTACACGCCAACGGAATGTGTCCTTCACCGGCAAACAGGCCTGAGGTCGCGTCCAGGCCGATCCAGCCGGCACCGGGTAAATAGACCTCGCACCAGGCGTGCAAATCGGTGAAATCCACTTCGGTGCCCGACGGACCGTCGAGGCTTTTGACGTCGGCGGTCAGTTGAATCAGATAACCGGAGACAAAACGCGCCGCCAGGCCCAGGTTGCGCAGCAGCTGCACCAGCAGCCACGCCGAGTCTCGACAGGAACCGGAGGCATGTTCGAGGGTGTGTTCGGGCGTCTGCACGCCTGGCTCCATGCGGATCAGGTAGCCGATGTCCTCGCTCAGGCGCTGATTGAGCGCGACGAGGAAATCCACGCTGGGCAGCGGCGTGCGGTCGATACCGTCCAGATAGGCCTTGAATTTCGGCGTCAGCGGCAGGGTTTCCAGGTACGGCGCCAGTTCCTTGCGCTCGTCCGCGGCGTAGGCAAACGGGATTTTTTCCGCGTAGGGTTCGAGGAAGAAGTCGAACGGATTGAACACCGCCATTTCCGCCAGCAGATCGACCTCGATCCGCAGTTCCTCGGTTTTCTCCGGGAACACAAGACGTGCCAGGTAATTACCTTGGGGGTCTTGCTGCCAGTTAATGAAGTGCTGCTCGGGCGAGACTTTCAGCGCATACGACAGTATCCGCGTACGGCTGTGGGCGGCCGGGCGCAGGCGAACAATCTGCGGACCGAGCTCGACAGCGCGGTCGTAGCGGTAATGCGTGACGTGGTGCAATGCGACATGAATCGACACGGCGTGCCTCCTGCGAGCCTTAAGCGTTATCGAAAGCGCGCAAGACTTATGCCATCCAGTGGCGCTGGCGCTTTCTCCGGTTGCTTGAGGCAGTACAGCACCAAAATCGGGCGATGCAGGAAATTGGTTTGGGGGCGTTGCACGCAAATGTGGCGACCAGTGGGCTGTCAGCTGGAATTGGCTGCGGCTGTAGTGGCCTCATCGCGAGCAGGCTCGCTCCCACAATGATCTCTGTCGTTCACAAATTCTGCATCCAAAGAAGAACCTGTGGGAGCGAGCCTGCTCGCGATGAGGCCAATAGCTACAACCCATTATCTGACTCTGAAAACGCCCGCTTGGTTGCCGCACACAAAAACGCCAACCCGAAGGTTGGCGTTCTGTTCAGCTCAAGTGAGGCTTAGCGCGGCACAACCGGCTTGCGCGCAGGCTTCGGCCCTTTGCCTTTGGCGGCATCCTTGCGCTCCTTGGCCGCCTGCTGGTTGCGGGCAAATGCCGCTGCCTTGGCCTGTTCACGCTTGTCCCACGGGTTACCGCCATCGCTGGCACGTGGTGGCAGACCGGTGTGCTGGGTCAGGATCTTGGTGGTCTTCTCACCCGCGACCTTGTGACTGCCGGCCGGCGTCGAGTTCTTGCGACGGGCACTCTGGTAGCTGTCGGTCGCTGGCTGATGCAGCGGGATCAACTGGTTCTTGCCCGGCCCGATCAGGTCGGCGCGGCCCATGCGGGTCAGCGCTTCACGCAGCATCGGCCAGCCTTTCGGGTCGTGATAACGCAAGAACGCCTTGTGCAGGCGACGCTGCTCTTCGCTCTTGACGATGGTCACGGCGTCGCTCTTGTAAGTGACCTTGCGCAGCGGGTTCTTGCCCGAGTGGTACATCGCGGTGGCGGTGGCCATCGGCGACGGGTAGAACGCCTGCACCTGGTCGGCACGGAAGCCGTTGCCCTTGAGCCACAGGGCCAGGTTCATCATGTCTTCGTCGGTGGTGCCCGGGTGAGCGGCGATGAAGTACGGAATCAGGTACTGCTCTTTCCCGGCTTCCTTGGAGTACTTCTCGAACATGCGCTTGAACTTGTCATAGCTGCCGATGCCCGGTTTCATCATCTGATTGAGCGGACCTTCCTCGGTGTGTTCCGGGGCGATCTTCAGGTAACCACCGACGTGGTGGGTCACCAGCTCCTTGACGTATTCCGGCGACTCGACCGCAAGGTCATAGCGCAGACCGGAAGCGATCAAAATCTTCTTCACACCCGGCAACGCACGGGCGCTGCGATACAGCTGGATCAACGACGAGTGGTCGGTGTTCAGGTTCGGGCAGATGCCAGGGAACACGCACGATGGCTTGCGGCACGCGGATTCGATTTCCGGGCTCTTGCACGCGATGCGGTACATGTTCGCGGTCGGGCCGCCGAGGTCGGAAATGACGCCGGTGAAACCTGGCACCTTGTCGCGGATCTCTTCGATTTCGCGAATGATCGACTCTTCGGAACGGTTCTGGATGATCCGGCCTTCGTGCTCGGTGATCGAGCAGAAGGTGCAGCCGCCGAAGCAGCCACGCATGATGTTCACCGAGAAGCGGATCATGTCGTAGGCAGGGATTTTTTCCTTGCCGTACGCTGGGTGTGGAATACGTGCGTAAGGCATGCCGAACACGTAGTCCATTTCTTCGGTGGTCATCGGAATCGGCGGCGGGTTGAACCAGACGTCGACTTCGCCGTGCTTCTGTACCAGCGCGCGGGCGTTGCCCGGGTTGGTTTCGAGGTGAAGCACGCGGTTGGCGTGAGCGTAAAGCACTGCATCGCCACGGACCTTCTCGACCGACGGCAGACGGATCACCGTCTTGTCGCGGGTCATTTTCGGGCTGGCCAGAATCTGCACGACTTTGGCTTCGCTCGGGTCTTCAACCGGCCCCTTTTCCTGCTCGATGGCGCAGGCCTGGGTGTCCTGGGTGTTCACGTACGGGTTGATGATCTTGTCGATCTTGCCCGGACGGTCGATGCGCGTGGAGTCGACTTCGTACCAGTCTTTCGGCGTATCGCGACGGATGAACGCGGTGCCGCGCACATCGGTGATGTCTTCGATCTTGTGACCGTAGGACAGGCGCTGGGCGACTTCGACAATCGCACGCTCGGCGTTGCCGTAGAGCAGGATGTCGGCACAGGCGTCGATCAGGATCGAGTTGCGCACCCGGTCCTGCCAGTAGTCGTAGTGGGCGATGCGGCGCAGGGAGGCTTCGATGCCACCAAGTACGATCGGCACGTTCTTGTAGGCTTCCTTGCAGCGCTGGCTGTAAACCAGGCTCGCGCGATCCGGACGTTTGCCCGCCAGGCCACCGGGGGTGTAGGCGTCGTCGGAGCGGATCTTCTTGTCGGCGGTATAGCGGTTGATCATCGAGTCCATGTTGCCGGCCGCGACACCGAAGAACAGGTTCGGCTCGCCGAGCTTCATGAAGTCGTCTTTGGACTGCCAGTTCGGCTGGGCAATGATCCCGACGCGGAAGCCCTGGGACTCCAGCAGCCGGCCGATGATCGCCATGCCGAACGACGGATGGTCAACGTAGGCATCACCGGTGACGATGATGATGTCGCATGAATCCCAGCCAAGCTGATCCATCTCCTCCCTGCTCATTGGCAGGAATGGCGCTGGACCGAAGCATTCGGCCCAGTACTTGGGATAGTCAAATAACGGCTTGGCTGTTTGCATGACGATGACCGGTGTTGAGATGAAAAATCGCGGGCGCGGAATATAGCACAAAAAATGACCAATTCCGACGGTTATGGTCGGAAATTGGTGGCGACCTCATTCGCGGGCAAGCCTCGCTCCTACAGAGGAATGTGATCCCCTGTAGGAGCGAGGCTTGCCCGCGAATGAGGCCCTGACAGGCGCTACATAATTTACTCGTCGTCGAAGTTGTAGCTACCCGGCGCCAGGTTTTCGAAGCGGGTGTACT
Organism: Pseudomonas sp. BF-R-01; assembly: GCF_019946615.1. Taxonomy (NCBI): domain Bacteria; kingdom Pseudomonadati; phylum Pseudomonadota; class Gammaproteobacteria; order Pseudomonadales; family Pseudomonadaceae; genus Pseudomonas; species Pseudomonas sp. BF-R-01. Next base: position 3,775 of record NZ_JAGYFX010000005.1, on the reverse strand, counting down.
TACCGATGAACGCCAGTCGCGACGTGCCGATCGGGCCGTTCCGCTGTTTACCGATAATGATTTCGGCGATGCCTTTGTGTTCGGTTTCCGGGTGATAAACCTCATCCCGGTAAACGAACATGATGACGTCGGCATCCTGCTCGATCGCTCCGGATTCCCGGAGGTCGGAGTTGATCGGCCGTTTGTTCGGTCGTTGCTCCAGGGAGCGGTTGAGCTGGGACAGCGCCACCACCGGGCAATTGAATTCCTTGGCCAGGGCCTTCAAGGAACGCGAGATCTCGGAAATCTCGTTAGTCCGGTTGTCACCACCGGAGCCCGGAATCTGCATCAATTGCAGGTAGTCGATCATGATCAGGGCGACATCGCCGTGCTCACGCACCAGACGCCGGGTCCGCGCGCGCATTTCCGACGGGCTGATGCCCGCCGTATCGTCGATGAACAGCTTGCGGTCGTTGAGCAGGTTGACCGCCGATGTCAGGCGCGGCCAATCGTCGTCGTCCAGGCGACCGGCACGGACCTTGGTCTGGTCGATACGGCCGAGGGACGACAACATACGCATGATCAGCGATTCGCCTGGCATCTCGAGCGAGTAAACCAGCACGCACTTGTCGCTGCGCAACACGGCGTTTTCCACCAGGTTCATCGCAAAGGTGGTTTTACCCATCGACGGACGGCCGGCGACGATGATCAAGTCGGCCGGCTGCAGGCCGCTGGTCTTCTCGTCGAGGTCGGTGTAACCGGTGGACAAGCCAGTGATGGCGTTATCGGTGTTGAACAAGGTGTCGATGCGGTCGATGGCCTTGGTCAACAGGTCATTGACGCTCACCGGGCCGCCGGTTTTAGGCCGGGCCTCGGCGATCTGGAAGATCTGCCGCTCGGCTTCGTCGAGAATCTCTTCAGCCGTGCGACCTTCCGGGTTGAAGGCGCTGTCGGCAATCTCGGTGGCGATGCCGATCAACTGCCGCAACGTCGCTCGCGCGCGAACGATCTGCGCATACGCCTTGATGTTGGCGACGGACGGCGTGTTTTTCGCCAGTTCACCGAGGTAACCGAGGCCGCCGACCTGCGAGGTCTGACCTTCCTTGTCCAATTGCTCGGCAAGGGTCACGACGTCGATCGGGGAGTTCTGGTCGGCGAGTTTGGCGATCGCGCGGAAAATCAGGCGGTGGTCATGTCGATAGAAATCGCCGTCGGAGACTTGATCGAGCACGCGCTCCCAGGCGTTGTTGTCCAGCATCAAACCACCGAGCACGGCCTGTTCGGCCTCGATGGAATGCGGCGGCACCTTCAGGGAAGCGGTTTGCAGATCGTATTGCTCGGGAGCGGAGATATCGTTCATGGCCACTTGAATAGTTGTGAAAATCAGGAACTGCAGAAAGACAAAGGGCACGACCTGTAAACAGGATCGTGCCCGATGTTACCGGCAAGCACCCGAGGGTGCCAGCCGACAAGTGCTGCTTAAGCTGCTACCACGACAACGCGTACGGTGGCTTCAACTTCGGCGTGCAGGTGCACGGCTACGTCGAATTCGCCTACGTTGCGGATGGTGCCGTTCGGCAGACGAACTTCGCTTTTTGCAACTTCAACGCCAGAGGCGGTCAGTGCATCAGCGATGTCGTGAGTACCGATCGAACCGAACAGCTTGCCTTCGTCACCAGCGGTGGCAGTGATAGTCACTTCCAGCTCAGCCAGTTGGGCGGCACGGCTTTCAGCCGAAGTTTTACGGTCTGCTGCGGCTTTTTCCAGCTCAGCGCGACGCTCTTCGAACGCAGCCAGGTTGGCTGGGGTCGCGGCGGTAGCTTTGCCGTAAGGCAGCAGGTAGTTACGACCGTAACCAGCCTTAACGTTTACTTTGTCACCCAGGTTGCCCAGGTTGGTGACTTTTTCCAGAAGGATCAGTTGCATGTGAAAATCCTCTTAACTTTTAACCTTCACCGTTCGCGCTATCGACGTCTTTCGGCGTCGAACGACCGCGAAAATCAATCAGGCTGTCGACGATGGCCAGGACCACCAGCAACGGATAGATCAGCTGCATGAACAGCAACAGCGTGACGTACAACCCCACCAGCCAGAATCTGGCCAGTCGCTTTTGCGCCACCAGCCCGTGAATCAGGGCCAGCCCGGCGAACACCAGCGGTACACTGCACAACGGCGTCAACATGGCCATCTGCGGACCGATGTTCGGCCCCAGAAGCATGAACGCCAGCAGTAACATCGCCAGCCCCAGCGGGAATCGGATGGCGCGAAATTCGCGACCAAAACCACCCGGGTTGTACAACAACGCCTGCCAGTAGCGCCCGACAATCAGGCTCAGCACACTGACGATTTGCAACAAGGCCGCAATCAGGCCAGTCAGGACCGGTGCAATCAGGGACGCAAAATGCGCTTGCTCGTCTACCGACAACTTCTGGTAGACATCACCGAGTAGCGACGGCATGACCTTTATCAAGGCCTGCGCCAGCATCTCGATTTGGGGAGCAAAAACTGTCCCCAGCACCACTGCAAACACCACTCCCATCGCTATGCTGACCAGCAGCACGCGGTTCCAGGACTCGCTTGCGCGCAAAACCAACGCAAGGCTCGAAGACCCCAGCAGCACCAGAAGTGCCCGTGGGTCATCGGAGTAAAGCCACCAGATCAACGCCGGCAGCAGTCCCAGAGCAAGTACGCCAAGGGCGTCCTTCAATCCGCGCCGCAGGAGCACAAGGCATCCGGCGGCAGCACCCAACCAATACAACAACGGCAATGTTGCGCATCCGGCCACTACGAGAGTGGCCTGCATACGGCCGCGCATGATGAACTCAGCTATGGCACGCATGCATTCAATCCTTTGCTACGTGTCGACTGCCCGGTCTCAGCGGCCGTGGCTGTCGGTGTAGGCCAGCAGGGCCAGGAAGCGGGCGCGCTTGATAGCGGTGGCCAGCTGACGCTGATAACGAGCTTTGGTACCGGTGATGCGGCTTGGAACGATTTTGCCGGTCTCGGATACGTAGGCTTTCAGAGTGTTGAGATCTTTGTAATCGATCTCTTTCACGTCTTCAGCGGTGAAGCGGCAGAATTTACGACGACGGAAGAAACGTGCCATGTAATAGGCTCCTCAAAAGGTCCGTGGATTACTCGTCAGCGTTATCGCTGTTGTCGCTGTCATCACCATCAACGCCTTCGGCGTCGGAGTGCTCAGGACGGTCGCGACGCTCACGGCGCTCACTGCGGTTTTCTTCAGCCTTGAGCATCTCGGATTGGCCGGTAACGGCTTCTTCGCGACGGATGACCAGGTTACGGATCACTGCATCGTTGTAGCGGAAGTTGTCTTCCAGCTCGGCCAGGGCCTTGCCAGTGCACTCAACGTTCAGCATCACGTAGTGAGCCTTGTGAACATTGTTGATTGCGTAGGCCAGTTGACGACGGCCCCAATCTTCCAGACGGTGGATTTTGCCGCCGTCTTCTTCGATCAGCTTGGTGTAACGCTCAACCATGCCGCCGACTTGCTCGCTTTGATCCGGGTGGACCAAAAAGATGATTTCGTAATGACGCATGAATGCTCCTTACGGGTTGTAGCCTGCCGCTCAAAAGCGGTCAGACAAGGAGTGAATGACACTTATGGACTTGCTTGCGATAGACACATGCGTGCCTGCCGTCACAGCAAGGGGCGCAATTGTAGAGAAGGGACAGAAGAGGTGCAAGGCAATTGGTGATTATTTGAACAACCACCAACAACCCCGCTTCTGTAGGAGCCGGCTTGCTGGCGATCCGTGCGACGCGGTCTGTCAGATGG